>DASVJT010000179.1:0-3799 GCA_036385775.1 archaeon | reverse complement strand
TAGGGCATCTTCGAGCTCGTCTTTTACGATTGCAAAGCTTTTTAGAGCGCCGAGGATGTCCGTAAACCATAGTCGAATAAACTTGATGCCTTGTTCTTCAACCTGACGCAATACGTACTCTTTATCCTTTGTTTCTGCCATATAACATCGCCTGCAATAGCCTTTAGTAGGAAATTTCATTCCGCTTTCGTTCGTCTTCATTTATAAACATTTCCAAGCGATGAGGTCCCATCGAAGGATTTCAATATTGTTATACTCACGACTTAAGCAAGGTCAATTAGTCTCATATTAGTTATTGAAGCAAGAGATTTACGTTGCTGACCGCTGAAACTGAAACTCAGTTCTCAGTGCTATCAAGGAACTCTCAATTTGTCGGCTAGATGGCAAGCTTTTTATATCATATTTATATATAGCAAGTCGGAAGTAGGATACCTACTTCTTGCTAGATACACAAATGTCAATAATAAAACAGGTGTAAAACATGGTAATAGCTGTGCTCGATACAGGAGATACCGCTTGGATGCTGGTATCAACTGCGATGGTAATGTTAATGACCGTCCCGGGATTAGCACTGTTCTACGGCGGTCTCGTGAAGAGAGAAACCGTCCTAAATACGCTTTTCTTATCTTTTTCGGCGTATGCGATAGTTAGTATTATTTGGTTTATCTATGGGTACCCTGTGGTTTTTGGTGCAGATATTCACGGATTGATCGGCGCCCCGGGAAACTTCTTCTTCAACAATGTGGTAGAATCAAACACTCTGGTAGGCACGATACCAACGAGCGTATATGCAGCGTACCAGATGACGTTCGCGGCTATTACCGTCGCGCTGATCTCAGGTGCACTAATCGGACGGATAAAGTTCGGTGCGTGGATGCTATTTGTTCCTTTGTGGGCTACCTTCGTCTATCTCCCCATCGCACATTGGGTCTGGGGTGGCGGATGGCTCGCACAAATCGGCGCCCTTGATTTTGCAGGCGGCACGGTTGTACATATCAACAGTGGTGTCGCCGCTCTCGCGCTTATATTGCTGTTGAAGGGTCGCAAGGATCAACGTTTACTACCTCACCAACTGGGGTATTCCATCATCGGTGCCGGCCTCCTATGGTTCGGGTGGTTTGGCTTTAATGCAGGATCAGCGCTCGCTGCCGGACAGCTTGCGGGGTCGGCGTTTATCGTCACTAACACGTCCGCTGCTGCGGCTATGCTTTCGTGGATGCTAATTGAGTACCTTCGATTCGGCAAAGTGACGATGTTAGGCGCTGCTACAGGTCTCGTTGCTGGGCTCGTCGCAATTACACCTGCAGCAGGGTTCGTAAACATTCCCGCAGCTATGGTCATCGGTTTTGTAACTTCGATCGTATCATACACTGCCATTACGATAATAAAGTCGCGACTCGGCTACGATGATGCATTAGACGTGTTTGGCGTGCACGGGTTCTCGGGTATTTGGGGGGCCCTAGCGACGGGAATATTCGCAAGTCCTTTCATAAACGCCCTCGGTACTGGTCTAGTTTATGGCAATCCAATGCAGTTGGTGATTCAAGCTGTCGCAGTTGCCGCTACGTTCGCTTACTCGTTCATCGTGACATTGATTATCGGAAAGGGCATTGACCTGACTATCGGATTACGTGTGAGTGATAAGGAAGAGGCCATTGGTCTGGACCAAGCGCTCCATGAGGAGTCTGCGTACCATATATGACCTTCAATCTAGGGCTCACGAAGAGATGTAAAGAGGTTCAAAAATGAAGAAAATAATGGCTATAGTTCGGCCAAATAAGTTACAAGTTGTCAAGGAGGCGCTCGACGACATCGGCATTCCTAGCATAACGGTAACAGAAGTAAAAGGTCGCGGAAAACAGAGAGGGGTTATTGAAATCTATCGCGACCGCGAGTATTGTATAGATCTCCTTCCAAAACTCGAGATTAACATAGTGGTTTCTGATGATAAGCTCGAGACGGTTGTCGAAACGATTTCAAAGGCAGCACGCACCGGGGAGATCGGAGATGGCAAGATCTTTGTGATGCCCGTAGAGGAGGTCGTTCGAATTCGGACAGGAGAACGAGGCCACGACGCGATTTAAGCGTAGCAGTTAACGAAGGCAAGCATCGTTTGTATTTTTTGACAGAAATACAAATAGAGCTTAAGCTTACTTCGGACTGGCCGGACGTGAAGAAACGCTCTTCTATTCCCCAGTCGCGAGAGAGGAGCCCCGACGCGGGGCCTTCTTTCTATTGGCCCGCGCCGAAATAACCGACCATATATAGCTAGAGATTTGAAGCTTTCGGGTCGAAACGGCCTCCCCGTATGATTACGCAAACTTAATACCGGCACAAGCTATACGCGCCACAAGCGCCGAATCGGTAACAAGGCACCGACCGACAATCAGAGAGAGCACTCGCTCAATTTCGTTGCAAGCATCTTTTTTTAAGATCTGTCCGCTCCCTCTGGCTCTATCAAAATTATCGCGCACATTTGTCGCATATGAGTCTGCCGGTACCTTCCGATTCAGTAGCGCGGACCTTAGGGTGGAAAACAGGCTTTGAGGTAAGGCATCTACTCTTTTTACGTTGTTCCTAAACTTTATCGAACAAGGTCGACCGGGATGATTCCTTCGTGAATCGCTGTTGACAGAATTACGCCTGCAGCCCCGAGGTCTTCAAGCTTGTCCAGCTCTTCACTGTTCTTTATTCCGCCAGCGACGACAATCGGATGCCCTGAGGCATCTATAACTTTCTCGATAAAATCAACGTCAACGCCCTGCTTCGTTCCTACCAAGTTCATATTCAGCACAAGAAGCTCGCGAATCTTGTAAAGATTCATCCTGTCGACAACTTCAAGAGGATCTCCGGACAGTTCGGGGTCGAGAGACGTCACACTTCCATTTTTCACATCTACGCTTACTGCGACCCTCATCGACTGCGCTGCCCTAATCACGTCGAGGCTGCCCGTTTCGGTACCGATAATGGCGGTCTCGCCCATTCGCTCGGCCTCTCGAACGTCATCAAGCCTCCGAACGCCGAGGTCAACGAGCGTTTTTGTACGTGTGCCGAGGCGTTTGACGATAAGTGAGTTGCCCCCCACTCCGAGGATCCTATCCAGGTCCGCTATATACGTCCTCCTCGGCTTGATAGTATCAATCACGTTCAATGGATCTGATGTCCTGCAGATTTTGCTATGGCGTTCAATAGGTTCATACCCCTCTCGGTCGCCCTTATAGCCTTTTACGACGATCCCACCTCGAATGTCCATCGCGAAGATAATTTCCATCTCTCCTTCTCCTCGTTTAGGATATCGTCCGCATGGGAAAAACGTGTTGGTCTCGCGTGGCTGTATTATAGGTGCACGGATACGAGGAGGTGGACATATACCGAAACGCCAGCGCGTAGTAGGAAGCACCGCGTATCCGAACAAGCAGTGTCAGAGCCGGGCTAAAAGCTCTTGTTTCTTGGCCGCGAACTCCTCATCAGTGATGACCCCCTGTTCTTTCAAGTCGCCCAAATTACCCAGCAATTTGCACGGGTCGGCGTGTTGCCCTTTTCCGCCCCGTCGTGCTTCGAATGCCTCTGTGAATCCGGCACCGATTATGGCAATCGGGATGGCAAAAGTGGCTATGCCTAAAAACATTGCAAAAACTGCCAAGAATTGTCCAAGCGCTGTCGTAGGGACCAGATCGCCGTAGCCAACGGTGGTCAGGGTCTGCGCCGCCCACCACCCAGCAGCAGGAATGCTTGAAAAATCGCGCGGGTCTGAGGCGTGCTCGATAATGAACATGAAACTTGAGAACGTTATCAGCAA
>DASVJT010000178.1:0-13260 GCA_036385775.1 archaeon | reverse complement strand
TTCGAGGACTGTGCAACAAAAATCTAGCATCAAGAAATGATTTCACCACCTCTCGTTGTCGCACATAATAGGCATGCTGCTGCTTGAACAATTTAGACGTATAGATGGCTAAAGCAAAGTGAAACAAACCTCATTCGTATCGGGTGATAAACCGGGAACATCAAGTCTAGTCTTATGTGATCTACCGCCGGCACACAGCCAGACATCTTGCTACAACGTTCAAAAAGTGCCGCTTGAGAGCTGACAACGAGCGTTAAAACAACGATATTTTGGAGCAATCATCTCACAGATTAGCCCAAAAAGGACGGGATAGAGAGGATGGTGAATCATGTGGATAACAGACAACGTCTATGAAATCAAATCAAGGGCAGTCAGTATGTTCGTTTATACAGCAGCTGATCCGCCAATTTGCTTTGATACGGGAATTAGTGAGGAGCCCGTCAAACGAGGGTTTGATGCCCTTGGTTTCAAGCCTGAGCACGTCAAGTATGTGTTTCTCACGCACACTGATCGCGACCACGTAGGCGGCCTAGACCTCTTCAAAAATGCCGACGTTTACTTGTCAATCGATGAAGAGCAAATGATTAACAGAACAACGCCGCGGTTCTTAGGGTTCGTGTATAATCGACCGCTTAAGAAACCCTACACGCTGCTCAAAAACGGAGACATTATCCATGCGGGAGAAGCAAAAATAGAGGCGCTCGCAACTCCGGGCCACACTCCAGGCTCCATGTCCTTCCTCGTCAATAGTTCCATTCTGTTCGTTGGCGATACGCTTATCCTCAGAGAAGGTAAGGCACGCAATTTCTCAAAGCTCCACGTCAGAGATCTGACGCACATGGACATCGCCACGCAAACCGAATCAGTAAAAAAAATAGCACAACTCAAGAACATATCGCTGATGGCAACTGCTCACGCTGGTTTCACAACGGAGTTTGAATCCGCGATGGGTGACTGGGTATAAAGGCCCACTTTGGGAGCGACCTTTTTAAGGGCCTATGCAGCACCCCGCTGATAGTTTGGAAAGACTGACGACAATCAACGCCCTCATAGACACCCATTCGCAGCGTGTAGTAGGCGGAAGCTTTAAGCTGTAGATGTGATATCCGTCCTGAGGAGCTAAAGCATGCAAACATTAACCGCTACAGAGGGCGGTGGGCTCGCCGCACCAATGATTTATAGCCTCGTGACGTCGCTCGATACGAACGGAAAACCGAACGCACTCGGCGTATCGTGGGTGACCCGCACGTCGTTTGACCCTTTCTTATTGCTCATATCGGTCGATCATTCGCGTTACTCTCACGCGGGAATTGACTTTCACAAGGAATTTGTGGTTAACTATCCAAGCGCAGAACAAACAGAAGCAGCCTGGTTGTGCGGCACGAGATCGGGACGAGATATCGACAAGATCAAAGAGGCGGGCATTTCCTTGATCGACTCTATCGAAGTGAAAGTGCCGACGATTGAAGGGGCGACTGTGGCGTTTGAATGTAAAGTCGTCGGGCAGTTTGAGACAGGGGATCATACAGTATTTGTTGGAGAAGTCGTTGCTACACGTGGTGAACCTCAAAAGGCAGCGCATTTGTATGTTACGTCGAATTACAAATTCTTCAGTCTCGAAGGTTCGCGCGTCACTAATCGATAGGCTATACCCGACGCGTTATCAAAAAAAGCCCTAGACTCGTTGGTCAAAAAACCCATTGGTATAAAGGGGGGCTTGAAATCCGCCAAGCGTTTTTTGTCTACATCTGCGCCTGCAATTCGTCAGCAAACTGGCGTAGCTTGTCTTTATAAGCACCGTTCTTGGCCTCCTCTCCCTTGATAGCAAAAATGCTTACCGGACGTCTTTCACAGAGTGCTTCCATCTCAGCAAATAACTGCTGACTCTCGCTACCGCCGTGTGTGCAAAAAAATGCCACCCGTTTGAACTTCGACTTATTATCGGCGATGTAGGTCCGCATAGCACTCGACAAAGTGCCCGCCCAAATGGGCGTGCCGAGTATTATTAAATCATATAACGCGGGATCGCGTTTGACTGCTGTGAGTTTGGTGAGCTTTTTTGCTGTTGCATCCCTTCCAGCTAACACAAAGCCCAGAGGCCCGCTGCGTTTTTTTGTGTCAAGGAGTTCTTCACTATCGCAGTCAAGCAATTCCGCAAGAGTTTCCCCTACCCGTTTGGTTGCCCCCGTTCGTGAATAAAATGCGACTAAAGGATTCATTTTAGGTTCATTCCCGTCATTTAGTTCGGTTTAACGGCTTTAAACTTTTTGCAGCAGCGCACACTTCGGTAACCCTTACAGGCATTTTCCTGTTATAAGGTCAACCTTTTTTTGACGTTCAGAAGCTGCGGAGCACGTGTGACACGAACACACTGTCACACTTTCCCGCACAAACGTTTTGTCACGCTTTCCCACACAATTGCTACCTCACGCGGCCTTATGAAACTACTTTGTGTAGTTTGGATCGGAGATGAACGTTATGGCAACGAACGAAACAACCATAAAAAAAGGGGCCTGCTGGTATGGCCTCCACTTCGGCTGCGTTAACGCAAACGATCCAAACTGCAACAAGTGTGCAGAGCGCCTCGCCAACGCCGTGAACAGCGTGCTTCGCCCCACGGCTCCGACATGGGCACAATCCGATGAAGCGCAAGAGTGGAAACGCGCAGTGCTTGAGGTCCGTAACAGATGATGAGGCTCACTACTACCTTTGGGGAGCGCGACGTCGCACCTATCCGGGCGGCCTCTCGATGTGTCTTCAGTCAGGAGGCCGCCGCATGATCGATTCAAAAAACTTCCACCTTGGTCCTTAGCAAATCGGTAGACCTATCTTTTGCACGAAGCTGCTGTAAAACGGAAAATTTGTTCAGTTGTTTGACGGCTTTTTGCTTCTTGGAAAACCTCCTAGCTAATAAACAGAAAGTCGTTAATCTCTCAACTCAACCTCTTGGTTAACGGAAAATCGCACAGATCAAATCTAAATCAACATTATGGTACTCACTAACGGGTAATGAATAGATTCAACTGGAAGTGACAAATGGGGGAGATGACGATTAAAAAGGTTGCGGGTGTTGGCAATCGCAGTGATGGTTGCCGCAATTTCTGCAGTTTTCGGACTCATTTCTCCGATCCTTACAGCTATCGGCGTTGGAACTTTAGCCTCGAGTATACCGACCTGGCTCCCTATATCCATAGGTTATGGTGCCTAGGCGCCATTATCGGCGGCGTTGTCGGCGGCTTCATTGGCGGCCACATCGCCACATCATAACAGCAATTATAGCACTTCATTATAATTGGTTCGCGCCTTGAGTTGGCGGCGTCAAGCGTGAACTTGAGTAACGGCAAGGCGCACAAAAAGACCCAAATTATGGAGTTCTGACGTTTAACGCATAGTTGAGCGTTTTTTAAACAACAACCAGTAGCCGTGCCATGCATTCTTCAGACAACGAAAGAAAGGTGCTAATGTTGAGCCTATACTCCAACGGGTCATCTCAGGACGAGTGTTCGTTATCCCTCCAATATTGCAAATAGGTATTATACACAGGCTCCGGCCTCGGGCTTTGTTAAAACCGTTATTCCTCTCACGAAACGCCGTGAACTGTACATTTTTTTTAACTGATCCTACGGCAGTATGTGCCGTGCTATCCACAGAGTCTACTTAGATCGCTAGGCACGAAATGTCCATCGCAATATGAAGGCTGAATCTTTTGCCGTTTCAGCTGTCGTTCGAATTACGGTTATTTGAGCACGGGCATAAGCGCCGCTAGATGTGACACGAACTCACTGTCACGCTTTCCCCCGCAAACGTCTTGTCACGCTTTTCCACGCAATCGTTGCCTCACGCGGGCTTATGAAACTACGCTGGGTAGTGTGGATCGGAGATGAACGTTATGGCAACGAACGCAGCAAGCATGAAAAACGGGGCCTGCCTCTACGGCCTTCGCTTCGGATGTGTGAACACTACAAACGACCCGAACTGCAACAAGTGTGCAGAGCGCCTCGCTAACGCGGTTAACAACGTGCTTCGCCCCACGCGAGGACGGGATTGAGGATATTGAACGAGAAGACGAACAATAATCTAATTATTTGCGTCTCGTTAAAACGGCGTGTTTGTATATCCTTCTTGCAGGTCCTGATCGTTTACCCTTACGTAAACTGGTGTTGCGTTAATGTTTGAACGACCCAAACCTGCTGCTGTGCGCCTGATGTCAACTCCGTGACGCACGCTATTCCTGGCAAAAGAATGCTTTATCGCCTTCCATAAGTAGGCACAAAATAGCCTAAACGCGTTAGTTTTTAGAATTTTAAACAGGATGCACCTGAAGTAGAGGTATGTTATGTTAGATACGTCAGGCACATCCTTAGCTTCTGGAGGAACGGGAAGTGCAAGGTCATAAGACGCTGCTGTACTTAATTCTGATGATTAAATGCCTTTAGAAACGCGTGGTGAGTCACAGTCCACATACCGCAGCGCTTATGCCTTCTTTTGTAGTCACGATTCGGATATTTACTTCCCCCTTCTAAGATATAAACTTATGGCTTAGAACTGGCGCTATTTCATAAAATAACGCTTAAAGGCGGTTTCTCTTACTAACTGTAGGTTTACTGGACGGTTGCTGGACGGTATTAAACACAAACCGTCCACAAACTTGTTTTTTGATGATGCTTTAAGCGCTTTATTTTTAGAAAGGGGAGTCACAGAAAAGCGCTTTTAATACTGTGGACGGTTTGACGGATGTACGGTATGTTGCTTATCTTGTTATTGGGACATGTGAGGTTTATATAGAGACGGTATTTTCCTGCGTTTGAGGTTTAGGTAACCAACAGACCACTTTACAATTTTAGTTCTGACAAAACTGAGGTGGGTTCCTACTCGTGCAGCACCCATGCGCCTTCCTTCGATATATTTGCTGCTACAATTCTAAAACAGGGCCCTAAAATCAAAGGAAATCGAAAAAAAACGAGTTGCCAGCTAAAAAATAGCGTATAGGAACACGTTAGTAGACCAGCGATCGATTTGGAATGTCATTTCGTGCCCCGTGCTACAAATATGCTATTGTTAGCGCAGTTGTCCGTGGATTTCGATGGCACGCACACTCGCTCTCCAGTTGAGCCCACTGTGATGTCTCTCAGTCCCGCTTCTGCAAACCACGTGTTTATATCCCCCCTCCTAAATCCCATCCATAGATCGGCTGTCTCCTCCAGAAGAAACGCGAACGCGTGCTCATCGCAGTCCGTGATTATGAGCGTGCCGCCTTTTTTGAGAGTCCGCGCCATCTCGCCTATCGCCGCTGCCGGATGCACGACGTGGTGAAGACACATGTTGGCAAAAACGTAGTCCACCGCTCCGGTACGAACAGGTAGGCGTTCAGCGCTTCCGATGCAACAGTGCAGGCCCGCGTTAACAAATGCCTTGCGCCTAAGTACCTGTAGCATGGGGAGCGACTCGTCGATCGCGAGCACCTCCACGTCGTGCCCGATGAGCCCTTCAGTGATAAACCCGGTTCCCGCACCGACGTCAACAGCGAGCTTTCGCGGCTGCACCCGTGCCTCAGAGAGCGCCCGATCCCGCACCCGCTCAGAAAAATAGGTTCGCCGCATATCGTCCCATCGTGGTGCAATCTCGTCGAAGTAACCTCTTTCGTGCATGCCCCCTCTCCTTTTCCGCTTGCTAGTACTATCGCCTTCAGGCTAAAATGTTGCTTGTTTCTTCTGACTGGTTGAAGTCAAACGATTGGTGCAACCTATTACTGACAAAGATGCAACTACGAGCAATAGAACAGTTATCGCAGCTATTGGTTAAATTGTATACGCTAATCCAAGGGGAAATTCGTGGATTAGCTATTCCGATCAATAGAAGGGTACGCGTCACCTGACTAGGAAGCAATTGGTTTTTATCGTTTGAAATGAATGAGGGTTTCTAAATGGAAACTCAACAAAAATATTCCCCGCCATCATGGATGGTGTTTACCAGCATCGTTATAGCGTTTGTATGGCTGCTGTTCGTGGGACTGTGGCTCGTATTCTATGCTGGTGATTTTAGCATCTGGCAAAACATAGGAACCGTCATTATCTCTCTTGCAGTCGTTGCGATATTAGAGACCGCGATCTGGCTCCCGTGGGGAATGAAACAACCTGATTGGGGAAAGAGCTAGGCTTTGCGACTATCTGCGCCTCCTTGCATATTGATAATAGCACCTAGCACGACGCTTGCGTAAGGGCTATAGAGTGACGTCTTTCTTTTTACTGAGCGTCACTAGAGGCATTTTTGAAGCACGAAACGAGCGCATCGAACGCCCACATGAATTGCGGTTTATGCGGGGTACCCCAGCATTAATATGATCAACTGGATACGGGCGGGAACACCAATTGTTTGAATCCGGTACTTTTAGACTTTTAGGATGAGAAAATGTCTGCAAAATTGGAGATCATCAAAGCAGATATTACCACTTTGTCAGTGGATGCCATCGTCAATGCCGCCAATAACAGTTTGCTAGGAGGGGGCGGGGTTGATGGGACGATTCATCGCCAGGCTGGACCGGAATTGCTCAAAGAATGTGCCACCTTGGGGGGGTGTCTAACCGGAGAGGCGAAGATCACAAAAGGTTATCGTTTGCCGGCGCGTTTTGTGATTCATACTGTCGGACCCATCTGGCGTGGGGGCAGCCACAATGAGCCGGAATTGCTGGCGAGCTGTTATCGAAGCTGTTTCGCGTTAGCACATCAACATCATTTGAAATCTCTAGCTTTTCCTTCCATCAGCACAGGTGCCTATGGGTATCCCGTCGAAAAGGCCACCGAGATTGCTCTGCGCGAAATTCAATTAGCCATAAAGCAACATGTGGAGTTGGAAAAAGTCGTTGTGGCTTGCTTTAATCAAAAAACGCTGGAGGTTTACCAGAAAACTGTAAGCTCTAGCTAAAGTTTATGTAGATTTTGAATGGCTAAAAAATAGGTTAAGATCGTAGTGCAATTTAGTCCTTTAAAAGAAGCGGACTTGGCACCGGCTGAAATTTCGTGCGATGCGTCTTTGTTCCGACCAAGTCAACGACCGATTGACATTTGCAAGGTGCAGGTGCAAATAGGAAAGTTAATGAGTTAAATAGTCAAAACAAACTTAATAATCGTCCGGGCAGACTTATCCTTAAGCTCTGTAGCATAAGGACGCGTTGTTCGAAACGACGAGACAATTTTGCGACGGTGAGTTATTTGAGTAAAATAGTGCTAGCAATCGGCGCCCATCCTGATGACTGTGAATTAGGTTGCTATGCGACGCTAGCGTATCACAAAAGCCAAGGCGACTCGGTTCACCTCCTGATACTCTCAAAAGGGGAAGCAGGGGGGCCAAGCAAAAAAAGAATAAAAGAGAGCAAAGAAGCCGCCCAATTACTTGGTGCTAACAGCATAACTGTAGGGGACCTGAAAGATCGGATGATAACATCTGACTTTCAGACAATCGACCTAATTCAGGCAGAGTTAGAGGAAGTGCAGCCGGACAGGATATACACCCATAGCCCGCACGACAATCATCAAGACCATCGAAACGCTGCGCTAGCTACAATGACACTTTATCGGCATGTTGACGATATATTCCTTTATGAGTCCCCGAGCGTGTCACACGAGTTCACTCCGAGGGTTTTTGTCAACATTACGCGTTTCTTTCATGTCAAAATTGCGGCTTTGAAACTCCACGAAACCCAGAATAGGAAATACTATATTAGAACAGAAGCGATCGAAGGCCTTGCTCAGTATCGTGCTTTTCAGGCTGGAATGCTAGCTACGTATAATCACAGCAAAGCTGAAGCTTTCGACCTTGCGAAACTCACCTTATTCTAGTTCCCGCTCTGGGCTGCGTTTGAATACTACGTTTAAATTCCACTGTGTAGCTTACTTAGTGTCTTTCTCAGTAAAAGGTGAAAAATGAACAAGTATGTCGCGGCGATCGTTCGCACTGGCACTTCTTGGGCAAGCCGGCGCTGCGCAATTAAGGTGTAGTGATGGAAAAAGACTTCCAAGAGCAAAGAAGGAAGTTTCTCGGAACCCAAACGAAATCAAAATCTAACCATGAAATTACCTGATGAAATCGCTGTTTCATTGGTGACAGCAGCATGCGTCATCGGGCTTGCTGTATTGTTCAAGAACGTTTTTAACGTAAACGCCCCTTTTCTCTTCTCAATAGCCGCTCCGATCTACCCTTTTATCGTTTATCTGATCACGCGACCGACGGTTCAAAGATTTAAGCACGAGACACTGCTGTGGAGTGCAGTAATAGTTCTCGTGTCCGCGTTCACGCTTCTTCTTTACATTCTTTAAATATAGCGTAGGGAGCTCAGGACTAGTGCTACATTTTGTACGAAACAGCGAGCAGCAGCCCTGATTTTCTTATAACCTGCATGGCATTAAACCCGATTCTCTCTGAAATACCCTCTAGTTCCCCTCTTTGCAACTTGGACCTACCTTTTTTCAACGATATCTCAAAGAACATTCGTGTATGTCGAGTTGTTAATCTCCGTCGTCGTGCCCTCAATTGAAGCGTCGTGGAAGTTAAAAGAAAGAGTGCCAAAAAAAGCGACACAGAGTGCAAAAGCCCCGATTTACGAGCTGACGCCGGGGTTCGCTTATCAAAAACAGATCTAGTCACGTATCAAGGTAGCGCAAATGTTCCCCATATTTCCTTTGAAGCTGTTTGAGTTTTATCAAGTTTATAATGTTACGTGGAAAAATGAGTCGTAACCACCGTTCTATCCAACTGACCAAAAAAAAGGCTGGCTCACTTGATTCTTTCAGTTTCAATCGGCCAACAAGAAGAAGGGCCCTCACTTTTTTATTGCAGAAACACATCAATATTTCCGCAATAGCAGAGACATTGTCATACTCTCCCGTTAGGCTTGCTCGCTCTGCTAGCAAGAAAAGAATGTTAGCTAACCACGCATTAAGTCTATTCTTGATTTGAATCTTGGTATCTAATGAGAGAGATTCATCTGACATCATTTTATTAATAATACGTTTGAACCCAGGCAAATATAGCCTATAATCAGACGTATGGGAATAGAAAGATGTGTGCCACATGTAAATTGCACACGGTTCATTTGAGATAATAACTGGATGATGCGCTGCAATGCGGAACTCAAAGTCTATGTCTGCCGGTCCACCCACGTCGATGTCCAAAAAGCCAACGCAATCCATAACCTTTGATCTGAAAACAACCGAATTCCACATTAATTGATGATCCAATATGTCTAGTAGACTGTCAGGAGGGGACAAATATCCAAAGCGTCCACCGTTTTTCGAAATAGCAATAATCTTGTTATCGTCAACTTGGATGGTCAACCCTGCATAAAACATGACATCAGGATTTGAGCTGAGAGACTGCATGGCCACTTCAAAAAAATGTGGCAAAAGTAGGTCATCATCACTCAGAAAAACAAAGAAAGGGGTATTGACCTCTTTTAGTCCATAATTGAAATTTGCAACATCGCCGATGTTTTGTTCGTGACAGTAATACTTGACTCTTGAATCAGTTTCTGCTAGTTCAGTCACAACATTTTGCGTATTATCATTTGAGGCGTCATCGTATACGCATACCTGAAATGCGGAAAACGTCTGGTTTAGCACGCTTAAGATCGCTCTTCGTAACAACTTCGGTCTGCGAAACGTTGGGATAATAACAGTAATTAGAGGTTCTGCGTCTATCACAGCAACGCCTCATTTAGACTCATAGTGATAACGGAAATTAACAATCCGCTGACGGTCGCATTTTGCCAATCCTTCGATGTCTAGTTTCTCCGCTATGCTCCAAGACGATCAATCTGAGCTGGGTTATTACATCTGCGGTGTAACTAGGAAAATAAAACCCTTCGAACTTCTTTGCGGTTTTCATAGCATCAACATAAAGCAGGAGGGAGACCAGATCTCCTTCAACATCAACATCAGTGAATGCGGGTAGTAATTTTAGGAATCTTCCTTCATCTTTACAAAGCTTTATGAATTGAGAGATTTCTACGCCCCCGGAAAACAGCTGGTTTTTTGAAAAATATTCGGGATCGAAATGGCGCGTAATTCCCACAAGATAGATGCCCCCCTCGCCAGCGGGACCGAGAACCACGGAATTATTGCTCTTATCTTCCATGAGAAGCAAGAATGCGCGGTTTATAATATCCGGCGGTAAATAGGGGAGGTCTGCGCCCAAAATTACTACATTTTCCGAGCCCGTGGCAAAAGCTGCGGAGACCACGGATCCAAATCGCGCATCAAAATTTGTGCCGCTTTGGGTGATAAATGTAATAGGTATTTTCAAATGTGTCTCTTTAACGACTTCCCTTACAATCCGCTCCACGGATTCCCGTTTGTCTGCAGGGGTAAACCCAATCACGATCTCGCTCGCGTTACTTTCTGCAGAAAGCAATATTGTGTCCTTCAACATTGCCTCGGCGAGTAAGGCAGCATCCTCTGCATCTAACTTGGAGTCTTGGATAAGGCGAGTTTTTACGGTCCCGGCTACTGGAGCCTTAGAAAATATGATAACAACATTCTTTATTGATCCACGTTTTGTTCCGTCAGACTCAGGTTCGACATATTCACTTTTTAGTTGCAATCCAGAGTCCCCTTCCAACTTCTTTTTCGTGGGCGGCCTTATTCCAAGCTATTATGCCCTTTTCTGCCTCATTATACAAATCCTTGCCAAAGCCTGCAATGATGTTTCCCTTGTTGTGCTTTAGGGTACCCAAGTATTGATCCATCTTCTGCGCGAAATCAACACTCAGGTCTTCTTGTTCTTTTAATTTCAATCCTGCCGCCCGAATCAAATTTGCATATCCATCCAAGGTCTGCATATCGGGAAATACCATAAACGCCATGAGGAAATCCGCCTCATTTGGGGGGGCTTGTACCGAACCCCAAATCCAATCCGTAAACGCCAAAGTCCCACCGGACTTGAGTACTCGTGCCGCTTCGTCGATGAGCCGTTTCTTGTCCGTGACATAGCACCAGGAGTCTTGACCCCACACGACATCAAAGGATTCCGCGTGCGCAGGCAAGTCTAGGGCGGAACCATAGCGATATTCGATCTTGTCCTTGAAGGGTTTGCCTATAGTTCGCTTTTGGGCTTCTGCGATCATTTCCGGCGTGGTATCCACCCCTACAACCCTGATGCCATATTTTTCGACCAGATGCCGAGCAGGACCGCCGAGGGCAGAACATATGTCTAAGAGGATGAGATCCTTACCCCTCCTATCTATGCCGACTTTCTTTGCTAAATAATCCGTCTGTTCGGACCCACCAACGTGTAGCTCTTCGCCCATAAGAAGTTCCCACAGTTTTCCGCCTGGTCCAGCATACACGGCACTCACGTCGTCAACGCTGAAGTCATAGTGTTTATTCATACTCTCTAACCTCCTTATGAATCAGATTCCATTTTTCGTGGAACATTCGGTATATTGAAAACACTTGGGGTCTGAGGCCATCAAGTCGCCAGCATAATAATAAGCGCTACTTCGACACCCGAAACAAAAGGAATTATTGTAGCAACTGCTGCAATTTCCAGGGAGTTTGGCAGGATCCCGGAAATCTAAAAATAAGAGTCTCCGCCTCTCACGCTTTAGAATGGTTAAGAATTCTTCTGTATTCACGTTTCCAAACTCCTCTGTGCGGATCACGGAGCAAGGGACCACCCATCCCTCAGCAGTGACACATGCGAGCGTCCCACAATAAAATTTCGAAACATCCATGGGCCCGCACGAGGGGTCGTTCGGATAATTTACTTGGTCACGGAAGTTAAAGACGTCCTTTATCTGGGCGGCAGTCGGTTCGAGCGAACTATTTCCCATGCGTTGGATGACGGGGTTGAATAATGTGACGCAAGTCTTGATGCCGAATTTTTCCTGAAAATAAGCGATTGTCGCCCGTGCGTCTCCAGTGGCCAAGGGGGTCGTATAGGTGATGCAATTGACCATCCCCCCCGGGTCTTTCCCCGCTGCCAAGCAGTTGTTAATGCCTTTTAGGATTAATCCGATATTTCGTGAATCTCCGTGACGTTTTTCCCCTCCATGCAAAATCCCGTAAAGGTCCGGGTCGACCGAATCTAAATGCGTCGAGATAAAACCTCCTTGGGTCGCTTTAACCGCACTTGTCGCGACCCCTGGTTTTGCGAGAGGGATGCCCGATGTCCAGATGTTATTAATTAGACCTAAGCTGGTGGCGTAGGTACAGAGGGCCTCCCAGTCTTTCCGCATTAGGGGATCTCCTCCCAACCAATCTACCATATGCACCTTCGAAGCGGCCGCAGCATCTAAAAGATGCCTAATAGTTGCGGAGGATAACTCTTGGGGGCTCCCGGGGGTGCTTCCTGCGTAGCAATAGTTACATAATTGGGGACATTGGAGGGTTGATTCGATTTGTAGGATGAAGACTTCTCCTTTTGCATAATATTGTTTTTGGAGATCAAATTGCGCCGCCATTCCCGCGTGGGCTAAAGGTACATCTTCTTTCATATTTGTGAAGCAACTCGACGATTGTTATTCGTTCTTTGAATAATGTAGGCATAAAAACATTGAAAATGGTTTACAAGTTATTAATCCTTAATCCAATAAAGCTGGTGCCCGGCTAGCGCTTTAACGCCGCCGCACTTTCCCTGCTCGAACATCTTTGAACTCGTGATCATGATTAATTCTACAACGATCGGTGCTTATTTTTCTCAGGTTGTGTGGATTGCTTTGAAGATAGGTGTTGAAGGAAGAGCGGCGAGAGGCAATCTAAAATTAATCGGGTTTAAACTCGTACGCATCCATCATCAGGTCGCCCCAGTTCCAGCTGTGATGCAAAACCGCTCCACGTGCGCCGGCGCCTGCCGCCCCAAACGCCACGAGGAGCGGCATATAGTGATCGGGATACGGGTGGGCACGTTCAGCGTACGGAGCGCGCATTCGATAGTCAAGAAGACTAACGCGATCGCCGCGGGTCACCGCGTCGGTAAGCCAGCTTCCGAACTCCCGTGCCCAGTCATCGGTGGCAGCACCTTCGCCCAGCGATGCTGAGGCATAACCAAGCGGATGCACGGCGCTGCCGCTGCCGACCACAAGAACTCCTTGATCCCGCAGCGATGAGATTGCCGCACCAAGCGCTGTGTGCTGTGTAGGATCTAAATGCTGCTGGATCGAGAGCTGCACGACGGGGACATCAGCATTGGGGTACATGAGCATCAGCGGCACCCATGCTCCGTGATCAAGGCCACGATGGTCGTCAAGCTCGCAGCTCAAGCCCGCCT
>DASVJT010000177.1:0-8031 GCA_036385775.1 archaeon | reverse complement strand
CCTGATCCCGCCTGTTACGCTAAGACACCTCAAGACACTGACCGATTGCACGGGCATATTACAACACGCTAAGTACGGAATCCCCAATAGATTTGAAGGCTACTGTACAGACGACAATGTCAGAGCGTTGCTTGTGACTGCAAAACACTACAACGTGTTCAGAGATGAATCGATTTTTGAATTATTAAGAACGTACATGGCATTCACCTTTCATGCGCAAAAAGAAGACGGCTTGGTGCACAATTTCGTGAGTTATCAACGTGACTTTCTCGATTCGGAGGGCTCCGATGATATGTTGGGAAGGACACTCTGGGCTTGTGGGTATATTTGCAGCAGCACAAAGCTTCCCAAGGGTGTCCGTGAAGTCGCCCGAACCATATTTGAACGGGCAGCGAAGCACGCGACAAGCGACCTTTCTCTGCGAGGGATTGCTTATTCGCTTTTAGGATTCTACCATTCAAGGGCCTCGATTCCCGAAACACGAGAAAAGATCAAAGTGCTTTCAGCTGAGATGCTGCACAGCTACGAAGATACGCGGGCCTCCGATTGGGAATGGTTTGAAGCTATCATGTGTTACTCAAACGCTCGATTGCCCCAAGCTATGCTCTTAGCTTACGATGCTATTGGCGAGCCGAAACTTCTTTCATGTGGCGAAAGAACCCTTGGTTTTCTATGGGACGCAGTGATTACCCCTAAAGGCGTAATAAACGTAATAGGTAACGACGGCTGGTACATCCGTGATCAACAGAGGGCTATCAGCGATGAGCAGGCTATCGATGTCGGAGCACTTGTCGAAGCGCTTTTAGATGCTTACCGAATCACGGGCAAAGTACAGTACTACCAAAACGCGTGCACGTGCTTTAGCTGGTTTACTGGTAACAACCGACTACAGTCCCCTATCTATGACGAGGCTACAGGAGGTTGTTTTGATGGCTTATCGCTTCAAGAAGGCGTAAATCAAAATCTCGGGGCTGAATCAACAATCGCCTACTTGCTTTGCAGACTCGCATTTGAAGAGGTCAAAAATCCCGCCGTGGTGGAGCGTTCTCGGGTAAACTGAACAGGGACAGAGGCTTGATAGGAGCTGAAACAGACGGCAAGGACAGCGGAAGATATAAGGCATCGGTCGCCGCAACCGCTTTGATTTTATGAAAAGAGCCCGACTACAAAAACCAGAAGAGTACGCCAGATCGGCTATGAAAGCTATTGCTGCGAACGTGCAGACTATCGCCGACGAAATAGACTACTCGGAAGTCCATTCACTGATCAGTGATATCATAAGTGCGCATCAGAATAATAAACGGGTTTTTGTCATGGGTGCCGGAAGATCCGGACTGGCTGCCAAAGCCTTCGCAATGCGATTGATGCATTTGGGGCTTAACGTTTACGTAGTAGGAGAGACTGTAACCCCCGCTGTTGAAGCGGATGATTTGCTTATCGTGATATCGGGCTCCGGAGAGACGAAATCTATGAACGAGATGGGTGCCCTCGCAAAGGCTAAAGGCACGCGACTAGATTCAGTAACGTCAAATAAGGAATCGACTCTTGGTACCATATCCGATACCGCTGTAATCGTCAAAGGACGTACTAAGGTGAGCGCGAGCGGGATGGACTTTATGGAGCGGCAGGTTATCGGTTCACACACCTCCTTCGCTCCACTTGGAACAATGTTCGAAATAAGCACAATGGTCTTTCTCGACGGTGTGATTGCTGCCCTCATGGGGGTCACAAAAAAGAGCGAGGATGACTTGAAGAAGAAACACGCGACCCTCGAATAAACGTATTCTCTTTTCGCTTCAACACAGTGGGTTAGCCGAATAATGTTCAGACACGTGAAGCAAAACGTGCTGAAGTTCAGGCAAGATCAGCGCCTCCATTGCGAGCTTTACGGCGTTTGGAGAACCCGGAAGACAAAAAATTGCAGTGTTGTCTATTATACCACTTGAGGCTCTGGTGAGCATCGCTGAAGAACCGATTTGTTCGTAGCTGATGAGCCTAAATAGCTCGCCAAAACCCGGAAGTTCTTTTTGAAATAATGGTTGAACGGCCTCGATCGTTACGTCGCGTGGCGCCAGTCCCGTACCTCCCGTCGTAATAATCACATTAACGGCATTCACTTGCTCCTTTACAGATCGAGTAATCACTCGCCCTTCGTCCGAGATGAGAGTATAACTATGCAACTTATGGCCAGCATTTTCAAAAAGATCAATAATGATTCGTCCAGATATATCTTCAGCCTCTTCAGGTTTTTTAACGCTCCCGTATTTCATAAATCGAGAAGTGCTAATCGAGATGATGGCGATCTCATAATTTTTACTTTCACCGGTTTTATGAGGATTTTCCACCTGTTTGCGTTGCATAAGGAAGGATTAATATGATTCTTATATAGCAGTTCTGACTCGAAAACGTGCGCCTTTTAAAAAAGAAGTATGCGCTAGAAAAACGTAATAAGAGAGATCGTTTATTCTCTAGTTCATGCGTATCCTTGCGTTAGATGTCGGTAAAGGGACCCAAGATCTGCTCCTCTATGATACAAACGTTGTAATCGAGAATAGCCCAAAAATGGTTATGCCCTCGCAAACGACAATCGTCGCCAAAAGAGTAAGAGCTGCCACGGCGCTCGGCCGCAGCATCTTCCTTTATGGAGAGACGATGGGAGGCGGGCCCTGCAGCGCCGCTATAAAGGCGCACCTAGGACTTGGGTATTCGGTATTTGCCACCCCGCTTGCCGCAAAGACTTTGAATGATGATCTCAACAAAGTCAGCTCGTGGGGGGTGCAGATCACAGATACCCGCCCACGAGAGAGCTGCGTCGAAATAGAAATGAAAGACGTTGACGTACGCGGGCTGAGGTCTGCACTTAAACAATTCGATGTCAATTTACCCACTGTATGCGCGGTAGCTTGTCAAGATCACGGTGAGAGTTACGTTAGCAACAGGATTTTTCGCTTCCAACATCTTAGTGACTTAATCGAAAAGGGCGGCGAGCTAACTCGTTTCGCATATTTAGATGGTAAAATCCCAGACTATCTGACACGACTAAGAGCTGTATATCGAACGTTAAAAAAAGAGAGGATGGAACAAGTTCTCTTGATGGATACTGGTCCAGCTGCAATATTCGGCGCACTGGATGATGATGTTGTGGCAAAGCGTGCTTGCGAACCACATATTATAGTGAATGTTGGGAACGGTCATACCCTCGCAGCGATGCTTCACGAAAAAAGGGTTGTTGGTATGTTTGAACATCATACTGGAATGCTAAATACAGACAAACTAGACCACCTTCTTTCGCTCTTTATGGATGGCAACTTGACACAGGAATGGGTTTTTGAAGATGGCGGACATGGCTGTTACATAAATCAAGTTGGGTTCTCCGAGATAAATCAAGCCTTCAAAGAAAGAGGATTTCATATCACTGTCATTGGACCTTTACGTGAAATTATGAAGGATTCCAAATTAAATCCATATTTTGCAGTACCTGGTGGTGACATGATGCTCGCGGGTTGTTTTGGATTAATAACGGGCTTCATGCACTAATTCAGTGATGATTGTATTGCACAGATGATCCGAACAAACCCACACCCCTTGTTTGCGCATCCATTGATCTAAAACGGTAATTATGCACAAAAATTAATAATAAGATTTATATATTAATAAATTGATACCCCTACAACATCCTATTTTTTATAATTTTTATAAACTACTCCACCCAATTTTTTCATTTACAGTAGAAGACATGGGGTGTGTTTAAAATCATTCCATAGGAAATCATGGTATGCTATATCAGAGGATCATAAACAAGTTTCATAATTAGAAGATTTCTGGGATCCTTACAAATCAATCTATTTTTTATATCTAAAATTGTAAAAGAAGACCAAAATAACGTTATTCAAAATCGACCAACGCAAGTGATGAGATAACTTTAAGGCGAAATCAGTTAAGCAATATGATGTTACAGTGGAAATATAAGTTGTTTCCACAGGAAATTATGGTTAAACTGCATTGGAAATGAAAGTCTAAAGATCACAAAGTTTATTTACTTACGTTTCCACTTTACGGTAAGCGCGCGGATAGCCCTGTGTAGTCAGTTATCTTTTGTTAAGAAATCAGCGCCTCCAGCAAGCATTCGTGCTCTTTGTATGAAATCGGAGGCAAAGAATTGGAAGGACTCTTTGACAATCTTTTAGAAAGCAAACCTGTTTTCAAAGACAAAGAAGTACTAAGACCATCCTATACGCCTAGTTATCTGCCGCATAGGCGCGATCAACTCAATGCAATTGCTGTAATTCTTGTTGTCGCACTTAGAGGCGAGACCCCCTCTAATATCCTTATATATGGTAAAACCGGCACGGGGAAAACTGCTTGTGCGAAATATGTGGGAAGAGAACTCACCGAAGTTGGCGCATCGAGAGGGGCTCCCTGCAACGTGGCTTACATAAATTGCGAAGTAGTTGATACTCAATACCGCGTTCTTGCATATTTAGCACGTCAATTTGATAAGGATGTGCCGATGACTGGTTGGCCTACCGACCAGGTCTATTCACAATTTATTGAAGCACTCGACGCTCAAAGTGGAAGCGTAATAATTATACTTGACGAGCTTGACAAGCTGGTCCGAAAAAGTGGCGACGATGTGCTTTACAATTTATCTCGAATAAACTCGGAGCTTACTAACACGCGGGTAAGTCTAATTGGTATCTCCAACGACCTGAAGTTTACCGAGTTTCTTGACCCGAGAGTGAGGAGCTCACTTGCTGAAGAAGAGCTCATATTTCCACCATACGATGCGAATCAACTCCGGGACATTCTCGAAGAACGAGCGCGTTTGGCATTTAAAGACCACGCGCTAAATTCAGAAGTTATTCCTTTGTGCGCTGCATTGGCTGCTCAGGAGCATGGAGACGCCCGGCGTGCACTTGATTTGTTACGGGTTTCAGGAGAATTCGCTGAACGTGTAAATGCTGATAGCGTTAAGGAAGAGCACGTTCGAACTGCTCAGATGAGAATAGAACTCAATCGTGTTGCAGAGGTTATACGAACACTTCCCACGCAAGCAAAGTTAGTGCTTTACAGCATAATTACACTTCAGCAAAACGGAGCGCGGAGTGCCACGACCGGTGAAGTAAATAGAGTTTACGAGACGCTTTGCAGACAAATAGATCTGGATGTGTTAACCAAAAGGAGAATTACTGACCTCATAATGGAGCTGGATTTGTTAGGCATAATCAACTCTAAAGTTGTTAGCAAAGGCCGATATGGCAGGACCAAAGAGATATCATTATCTGTTCCATTAGATGAGACGTTCAGGGTTTTACTTGAGGACTTTCGTCTAGAAGCGTTAGACGGGACGCGATTTGCGCGGCGATCGGTTAAAGAAAGCTTGTTTTAGTTATCGGACGGTCGGCGCTAGGACTATTGATACATACGGTGCCGCTTAGTCTGTCACCAACAAATAGAACGCGACATTTCGACATTTGTACGAGCACACCTAATTAACCACAACGCTTTAAAAGCTGAACTGGATATGACAATACTAGCGCTGACTCACTAGTGGTTCAAAGATTGCGCTTCTTTGCTGCTTCACGATTTGATTTACATGAGCGATTTTAACAGTGAAAATCAACTTTTTCAAGAGATTTACGACAATGATTCGATGGTGTGGATGGGTCAAAATACCTCCCATTTTCCTACGCCAGAAGCGATCAAGCAGGCCATGGTGACTGCGATTAATAGAGAGGAGTACCATAAATACGCCCCACCGTGCGGGTTTGAAGAGTTGCGGACGTTAATTCGCAAAGATTTGAGTTTGAGCGCGGATCACAACGTGCACGTGACCGAGGGCGGTACTGAATCCTTATATCAAGTAACACGTAGCCTGTTGCATCCTGGTGACGTTATGATCTCGACCGATCCAGGTTATTACGTCATTCATCGGTTTGCTGAGCTGTGCGGAGCTCAAGTTTTTGACTTACCGATTTACTCGGCAGACAATGCGTACAAACTAACGCCGAATATGGTCAATGAGGCGATAAACGAACGAACGAAAATGCTAGCGCTTGTTGATCCGCTGAACCCACTAGGAATCACATATTCTGCCGAAGAGGTCAAGGCTTTTTGTGAAATCGCACAAGACGCTGGCATTTACTTGTTGAATGATGTTACATATCACGACTTGGCACCACACCACACACTCGCCGCCAATTTTTATCCTGAAGGTACCATCACCATCTACAGTTTCTCTAAGAACTGTGGTTTGGCTGGGCTGCGGTTAGGCGCACACATTGCCACTAACGAGCTTACACAGGAAATAGCCCGTTATAAGATAAATGATCTCGGATCATCTGTTGTCAGTCAAGTCGCAGGCATCGCAGCACTTAAGACAAAACACGAGTGGCTTCCGGAAGTTATCCAAGCCATCAAAGCAAATCAGATCATCATAAAAGACGCTGTAGCTAAAATTAACGGCGTGTCTCTCCCAGTGTACCCCTCTAAGGCAAATATGTTCGTTATCGACATCTCGGGGTCCGGAAAGACGTCTGAGGGTGTCGTGGGTGAAATGCTGAAACGAGGCTTTTTCATTAGGGCAGCTTCGTACACGACTAGAAGGTACGCTGACAGGTATGTCCGCACAAGTTTCGCTGTTCCTAAGCCGCAAGTCGAGCGATTTGCTATTGAGTTTTCGAAAGTTTTTGAGTCATGAAGCACCGTCTACAGCGCGGGATTCTCATCGCCATAGAGGGAATTGATGGGGTCGGTAAGACGACACAATCAGTGCGATTAGTTGATAGACTTAAAGCCCTAGGATTCGATGCTATCCGCTTTTTCGAGCCAACTAGTGAATCTCCGGAGGCAAAACTGATACATCGGAAGCTTCAGCAGAGCATCTCGAGAACCAGCAGTGAGCTTACTGACTTGTTTTTAGCTGATAGACGATACGACGTCGAGAAGTATATAGCTCCTGCGCTATCAGAAAAGAAGATCGTTGTAATGGACCGATACTTCCTGTCAACCGCAGCATATCAGGCAGATAGAAGGCCGTGGCAGGATATATTAAAGGCAAATCGAGAGTTCGCGCCGGAGCCCGACGTGAGTTTCATTATAAATTGGCCTGCGGAATTGGCGCTTGAGCTTGTCAAAAAGCGGGACAACGGGCTAAGCGCTTTCGAGAACGAGGCGGCCCTCATCACAATAAGGGGTAGGTATCTAGAGATCGCACGACAGGATTCTGGAAACTACGTCGTTATCGAGAAAATAGCTGATGAGGAAGATGTTTGCGACGAGATATTGGACGCATTTCTAAAGTATCTCCATGAGCACGAGCTAGTTACGTACGATGTTTGAATCCCCTTTTTGCGCGTCGCGCGAAAACCCCCCCATTTGTCTCACCCGCAACCGCGATTAATGTCGCTTGTTCTTCTACTGCTTATTAATCAACAATAGCGCTAAGCAGATCCCTTTCAGTTATTATACCAGTAAGGGCCCCATCGACTATGACCGGGAGCACGTTAACTTCGTGCGCGATCATTAACTCAGCAGCTTCGCCTAGATCCAAATCTGGTTCGACATTGATTGGCACCTCTCGTGCTATGACCTTAATCGGCACGCCGAGCGCCTCGTGCATGTCACCTGTAACGAGCTTCTCAAAGACCTCGCCGCTTCCAAGATAATTCACTATGTCTGATGTAGTCACGACTCCTATCATTATTCCTTCACGAACTATAGGGAGCCGACGAAAATCGTTTAAAATCATCACTCGTGCGGCATCTTCGACCCTTGTGTCTGGTCGTACACTGACAACGTCGTGACTCATAAAATCGGCAACTTTCTTTCCCGTTATGATGTTGGCGACAAGGCTAATGAAATCACGTTCGGACACGATCCCTATTACCTTGTTCTCGTCATTGACGATGGGGAAACCGCTCACGTTTCCCTTTAACATCATTTGGATGACTTCGTTGATAGAATCTCCTTCGTGGAGGGTGATAACGTCCTCCTCCATTATTGAGCTAATCTCTTCGTTTATCGCCGATA
>DASVJT010000176.1:0-8275 GCA_036385775.1 archaeon | reverse complement strand
CTTGATATGCGCTATAACTGCGGCAAGCGGATTGCTGCGGATACTTTTGTCCGAGGTGAAATCCCAACTTATCACTTCTCTCTTTCTAAGCTTCGCGATATTTTTCATTTAGCAGGCTTTTCTATGCTTAACGTCGATGAAAAAGTTATGGAAAAACAATATGGAGGTAAGGTTCGAAAGAGGCATCGTATATTCATTGTAATAAGAAAGCCGTAGACTGCTTTTTTCATAATTTTTGTCACTCAAGAAGTTATGAATTGACAAAAGATGGCTCCCTAATTCGCTCTGCTGACAGCATCATTTGCATTTAAGGTCAATTCACGAATCGGAATATGAATTCTGTGACTCTCTCAAATGGCCTGCCTACAACGTCTGCTTGTTTTTTGAGCTGCTCGCGTATAGTCAGGCATTAGGCTTTACCAACACAATGGCGACCAATGCCACGCTCATTGACGATGACGTGACACGGAAGCTGCGTCGCTTCGGACTTGCGATCGCTGCGATGAGTCTCGATGGTTTCACAGCAGAGCAGCACGATATGGTGCGCCGCATATCCGGCTCTTTTGAGGCTGCTATCAGAGAAATGCGAGCGCTGCGGCGCGCTGGAATCGTCTTGCACGTCAACATCACGGCGATGGAGTAATACGTAGAACAACTAGAGGAGTTGATGAGCCTCGCCGACGCCCTCGGTACGGGCATCCTCCTTATGTACCAGCTCGTGCCTGTTGGGGCGGGGGCGTAGTATAAGCGAGGCCGCGCTCGACTTAGGGGCGAATGAGCGATTAATCCGCTTCATGGTTGACGCACAGCGCAGCACACGAGCCATTATGGAACCCGTCGCCGGCCCGCAGTATCGGCCGTTTCTTCTTCAGCGCGCCGGCATTAGCAGCGGACCCTTGCTGCGTTTGGAGGAGACTGTCTTTCATGGCTGTTCAGCAGGACGCGGCTTTGTCTATGTTAAACCAAACGGAGACGTCTGGCCGTATCCCTTCATAGAGGTATCGTGCGGGAATATGCGCGAGACGCCTTTTTGGCGTATCTGGACAGAATCTCAGGTCTTTGAGCACTTGAGGGAGCGTGAGACGCGTCTCAAAGGACGCTGCGGTGACTGTGTTTACAGGCGTTTGTGTGGGGGGTGTCGAGGAAGGACGTGGATGATCACCGGTGATTATCTCAACGAAGACCCATCCTGTTTCATTCACGCCAGTGATGTAGACAAGGGGGCTGATTGAGCCAGTAAACTCGTAACTTCTCGTCAGGAATGCTCGTTTCGCATTGCTGTTTTAACAAGCAGTTCGCATCAGAGTGGATTGATGAAGCTAGGTTTATTTACGATCGGACTTATCTTAAAACGGCGAACAGATGCAACGAATTACGCGGAATCCTCCTTCGGATAGCTTTTCAACAACAATTGCTTCTTACCGGGCCCAAGTAGACGTCGCGCTGCAAAAAGAGTTATCTCAACGACGAGAGTCTCCTTTCTTTGCTCCGTTTACGGACGCATTCACTGGGGGTAAGCGCCTGCGGCCGGTCCTCCTCCTCATTGCTTATGACAGCGTACGTGGGCAAGATGACGACCCTCTTCCTGCCGCCGTTGCTGTCGAGCTTGCGCATATGGAGTCGCTCATCCACGACGACATTATCGATGGAGATGAAGCACGACGCGACGCCACGGCGTTTCACGCGAGGTATGGCCAAGAGATGGCGCTTTTAAGTGCTGATTTTATCCTATCAATGATCTTGAGCATAGCAGCTCGATATTCAGATCTCCGTATAATGAGCGCGCTAGCCACAGCGACTGCTCAGATGTGCGAGGGTGAACTTATGGAACGACTTGTCGGCGAGACGAATGAAACGGTGCCTCCAGAGGTATACCAGCGGATTGTGTTGAAAAAAACGGCCTCACTCTTTGAGGCCGCGGCGACCATGGGTGCGCTCATCGGTGGAGCGACGGCTGTAGATCTCAGCGCGCTAGCTGCCTATGCACGAGCCCTTGGCGTTGCATATCAAATCCACGATGACATCACCGATTGGGAGCAGAGCCAAACGATTACGCTTGACCAGACGGATATACATCACTCCCAAAAAGAATACCTTTTCGAGACTGCGAAAGGATTCGTCCGCGAAGCCGTGGACAGCTTGCGGCCGCTCAAATCGAGTGAAGCAAAGCAAAATCTAATTATGTTGGCAGAACGCGTCGATGCGCGAGCAATCCATCAACTATGACATCAAGCGGTGCTTTGCTGGCATACTAATCGCTGCGCCGCTGAATCAGCACTAAATGGACATATTCTCGGGACGCGTACTTTGGCACGCATTGCCATTAACTTAAGCTTCAAACTGGCGAGAGAATTTGAGCGCGTACGTTTTTTACTTCCAAAGAGCACCGCCCACTTTTATTCTTCAGCACAAAGAGCCTGGCGCATGCTTTCAATGAATATATGCTCATCAAATCTCTTCGCATTCTTCTTACATGCTTTTTTATATTTTTCCGGGGCTTCTGAAACTAGCAGTATCGCTTTTTTCAATGATTCCGGATGTGCGTCCACTAAGAAGCCTGTTTGGCCGTTGATAACGGTTTCTCTCAGCGCACCCTCATTTACAGCGACCACGGCTTTTCCGCTGGCTTGTGCCTCAACAGGAACTAAGCCGAAATCCTCGTCAATGGGGGTATATACCACTCCCTTGCACGTTGCATACAAATTCAATAAGCGCTTTTCTGGAATTATCCCGAGGATCTTCACGTTTGGAGGCAGATCTTCAAAAATTTTATGGTAGGCAACCAATCCTTTGTCGCGATGTGAGTATCCGCCCACGATTAGCAGGTTTTCGTCGGGCAAGTCTTTGAAAGCTTTTATCTGCAAATCGACTCGCTTCTCGGGGTATAATCTATTAACTGATAACCAGAAATCACCAAACTCTTTTGTATAATAACGTTCTGTTGGGACAGGCGGGTAAATGACCGTAGAGTCTCTATTATAATATCGTGTTATCCGTTTTTGAACAGTGCGGCTCAACGTCAATATCTTACCAACCTGTTTGATGGCGTTTCTATCAAAATAACTATGCGTAGTTGTCCAACTCCACGCAACTGCTTTTTTCGCCAAGTTTGACTGTCGGGCGATATTGAAATGTTTTAGGTCATAGAAATCCCTTCGAGGGGAATAACAGTAAGTTACGTTAGGCTTGTGATTGTAAGCCGCGTAAAGTGACCAGAATCCGCTTAGAAGATACTTGTCAAATCCTGGAAAACTTACCTTTCGGAACAGCAAGCTAGATTTAATTGGACCTATTGGGGCACGGTCACTTATTTTACCTAGGTCGTAGATGACGTCTTGTTCTATGCCTAATTCACCAATGACTTCTGGATCAACATTCGCTGCTGCGATTCGCGCGTTAAATGCTTTCGCTACTGTCGCAACGACTTTCTCTCCGCCACCTAACACGTCGAGTGAATCGTGAAAGATTAGCAGCTGCAAATCTGAGTTCATTGCTATTTCGGAGTTTCTGTTACCTACCGTCGACCGGTGAAAGCTTGCGATGTTTTATGTACGCTTCGTTAATACACATCTTTTGGCAGTCCTCTGCAGGGCTGGACAACTTCCTTCATCAAAACAGGCCGAATGCGCCAAGCTTGTAGTCCTATCAGCAGAGTTTAGACTCGCAGTACTGTAAATACGTTAGCATCCCGCCTGAAACCTGGCTCGAAATATGAAAAGGGGGGCAGTAACCCCGAACTGTAAAAACGCGCCACGCCGCGTTCAGTGATCCGCACGGGACTTAATTATCTATAGGAGACTGGATATGGTGTATTTTTTAAGGAACTGTGATTTCAACATAAGGGATGATCTTTAGCATATTGAACCTCAGATCTGATATTTCCATAGAACTCATAAAACTATATAAGCGACTCCTAAAGCTTTTTACCGATCAGTTTGGCAATAATAGATGTAGAGTGGTTCCTTTGGCAAAATTTCATAAAAAAATCCGCCCTAAACCGGATGATGTACTAGAAACCGACGAGAGTGATGAGCTTTTGCCTGGACCCGAAGACTACGATCTGATTATTGTCGGAGCCGGGCCTTCTGGGCTTTTTTGCGCCATAAACTGCATGCAGAATGGTAAAAAGATATTGATCATGGAAAGAACGACTTCCCCAGGGCATAAGCTCCTGATATCAGGCTGTGGCCGCTGCAATATAACTCACGATGGAGATATCCAGGACTTTCTTGACCACTATGGAAATCATGGCAGGTTCCTGCGCCCGGCTCTTCTCGGATTCACGAACCGCGATCTAATTTGCTTCTTCGAAGACCTGGGACTGGGCATGGTCCAAGAAAGGGGGGGTAAGATATTCCCGGATACTATGCAGGCAAGAGATGTGCTGGATATCTTGACCCTGCAATGCCAGGAATTGGGGGTAGTTATCAAGTGCAGCCAGGGTGTCAAGTCCATAACCAGCAGGGGGGAAGGTTTTTTTGTGGGCTGTGTTGGTGGCAGCTATCGCTCCAAGCTGTTGGTGATAGCCACAGGTGGATGCTCCTATCCAGCTACCGGATCGAGCGGAGACGGCTACAGGTTTGCCGACATCCTTGGCCATAGCATATCTGAGATCGGTCCGGCTCTAACCCCTATTTTCATAAAGGAATATCCTTTCTCTGGGCTGGCTGGTCTCTCGTTTTCGGATATGAAGGTCTCGCTCTACCGCCATGCAAAAATCAAAGAACATCAGGGTGATATTCTATTCACTCATTATGGACTCTCGGGTCCAGGAATTTTGGACCTATCCAGATATATCAGAGCAGAAGACGTAGTTAAGCTCTCTTTTGTACCGGAGGACAGACGAGGGGCACTGGAGGAATGGCTCGGAGAAAGGGCACAGCGTGATGGTGGAAGGAGCGTATGGTCTGTGCTGGCAAGTCTGCCTAACTTTGTGCCTCCTGGTGTGCCGCTCTCTCCCCGTTTAGCAAAGAGATTGCTGGAGATCTCCGGGATTGTCTCTGATCTGCAAATAGCTCAATTGACCCGAAAGATGCGAAATCGATTGATTGAAAATCTGACAGGTCTACCTCTGGTCGTATCCGATGTTTGTGGCTTTGACCTGGCCATGTGCACCAGAGGTGGAGTGGAAACCGCTGAGGTCGATCCCAAAACCATGCAGTCCAGACTGGTCAAAGGACTATATCTGGTGGGCGAGGTTTTGGATGTGGATGGAGATACAGGAGGCTATAATCTGCAAGCGGCATTTTCTACGGGAATGCTGGCTGCTAGGAGCATCAAGAGCGATTTTGACAGAATTAGCGGCTAACAGGATGGTCACCATGCTCGACATGTTGAGAAATAGACGTAGCATCAGAAGATACAGGGATCGGGAGATAGAAATGGAAAAGATCGAACTGCACAAGGAGGCTGCTCTTCGCTCTCCGTCCTCTCGCGGCATCAATCCTGGTGCTTTATCTTCATCACCGATAAAGCATTGCTGGAGAGGCTCTCCCGGGCTAAAGAGAGCGGTAGCAGCTTCCTGAAAGGGGCAGCTCTGGGCGTGGTTGTCACTGCCATCAGGGAAGAGTCGGATGTCTGGGTGTAGGACTACTCCATTGCCTCCATAATCCTCCAGCTTGTCGGCTCCAGCCTGGGCCTCGGCTCCTGCTGGATCCAAATTAGAAAGAGAGGGCATGGCAGCAATCTGACCTCTGAGGATTATGTTAAGCAGGTGCTTGGTCTACCTAAGGATTTCTTGGTGCAATCCGTTATCTCATTCGGCTATCCCGATGAGGTAAAGAGGCCGGTTCCTGCTGGAGATCTGCAGTACGATAAGATGCTAGCAAAGGAAAAAGATTGAGAAGGGATTATATGTAACAAGAGGAGAGACAAGCCCGACCAGAGATATGAAGATAATTCAAATGATTGGCAGCGCAGGTGTCCGAACAATAAGCCATAAATCATTTTTGGTGCACGAGAGACAGAAGAACTGTTAATTGGATCCCTTAGGTTGGCTCACCCCTTCCGCTACTTCTTGGCAAACTGCTAACAACTCCTTACCAGCTTTATCCCATGAAAATTTTCGTGCTTGTTCGATGCCTTTTCGGCTCATCTCTCGTTTTAGATCGTCGTCCTCGAGCACAGCGCTCATCGCCTGGGCGAGCGCTTCGACGTTATATGGGTCGACAAGAAGGCCTGCTTCTCCGACTACTTCTGGGAGCGAAGAGACGTTTGAAGTAATAACCGGACATCCGCACGCCATCGCTTCGAGTACGGGGAGGCCAAACCCCTCATATTGTGAGGGATAAACGAAGACGTCGGCTTGATCGTAAAGGGCGAGTATCTCGGAGTCGGTCAAATAGCCAGCGAAAGTTATCTTTATCCCTTCATTTCGCTCTCGTATATGCTGCAGGGTTGATTCAAATTCAGGCACGTTTTTTCGCACATGGCCGACGATTGTCAATTCCATGTTGTTGTGTGGATTCTCTTTGTGGACAAGTTCAAAGGCTTTGATCGATCTAATATGATTCTTGCGGGGTGCGATATCTGAAATAGTCAGCACTTTCTTACTTCCAAAGTGCGTACGGGGGGCTCTAGGTGCAACAAAAGAGCCTAGATAAATTACAGTGACTTTATCAGCGGATATACCCCAATAGCGCTTCGCGTCGCGTTTTGTGGACTCAGATATAGCCACATATCGCGCCGGAACCCCAACAAAGTGACTCTTGAACGCGTTGTAAAACCTCATGCTTGCAGATGGATGAACGTAATCTTCAGGGCAGGCGTAAATTACAAAATCATAGAGGACTTGAATCCATTTTGAGCGACGCAATATGCCGGATCTTTGCCCGTAATTTAACAAGCGTAAGAGAAAAAATAATGGCGATGGATCAAAGACGTCCCACGGAGTCGAAAGAAGTAGGAAGGCGTCGCTATTTACATACAGCTTAATTGCTTTAAGAAAAACCCGCGGGATCATGAAATTGCGGGCAATAAACAGCGATACTTTTGTATTTTGCAATAGAGAAGGATTGACGAAATCCAAGCCCTTGTGCGCTATGATAGTGACTGACTCAACGTTATCGGCTTCACATAACTTTTTGAGCAGTTCATCTGCTACTCTCGGAATCCCGTCTTTATTTTTTGGAAAAGGTGCTACAACACTAATCTTCATTATTCGGTTGAGCCGCTCTCTTTTTTCGTTACATCACATCTAAAGCGTTCCAGGCTATCTCTGACTACGATATAGTTACAATTAAGCCTGCCTCACAGATTCGCTTTTTAAGCTCTACATTTCGATAAAGCGGCAGATATAACCTATCGTTGTTTATGAAGTGTGCTCAGGATATCAGCAAAGAGTGACAAATAACCGCTGCTAGCCTTTTCCCACGAGAATCTCCGGGCTTGCGCGATGCTTTTTACGCTCATTTCTCTTTTTAGGTTATCATCCTTAAGCACAGAGCTAATCGCTTGTGCGAGCGCCTCGACGTCATACGGATCGACAAGAAGGCCTGCTTCACCGACTACTTCTGGGAGCGAAGATATGTTGGAGGCAATTATTGGACACCCACACGCCATTGCTTCAAGTACAGGAAGTCCAAACCCTTCGTAGAGTGAGGGATAAACGAAGACGTCCGCCTCTTCATAGAGAGACTGAACATCCGCATCCGACACATAACCACAGAGTTTTACCCTCAGACCTTCGTTGTGCTTCTTTATTTCGTCCAGGGTTGCCTCGAATTCAGGCACGTTTTTCCGCACATAACCGGCGATTATCAATTCCGCACTCGGGATATCTCTGTAGACGCGCTCAAAAGCCCTCAGCAATCGAACGTGGTTTTTTCGCGGCGCGATGTCAGATACCATAACTATTTTTCGGCTCCCGAAGCGTGTCCGTGGCGATTTTGGGGTAATGAAAGATCCGAGGTAGATAACATCAATGCAATCTGCGGAAAGGCCCCAGTAGCGTATCGCATCCCTCTTAGTGGACTCTGAAATGGCGACGTATTTAGCAGGAATCTTGATAAAGTGCTTTTTGAAAAAGTCATATAATCTCAGGGTTCTTTGTCCCTCTCCAGTATCTTCGGTATGAATGTATGGAATGAAATCAGGCAGCACTTGGATCCATTTTGACCCAGGCAGGAAACGATACTTGATTAAACGAGCAAAAAGGTATAAGGCGGGTATTGGGTGAAGCATTTCCCAAGGCATCCCAAAGACGAGGAAAAAGTCACCTTCTTTATAAAGTTTAATCACCTTCAAAAACGTCCGCGGGGCCAAAAAAATGCGAAAG
>DASVJT010000175.1:0-5333 GCA_036385775.1 archaeon | reverse complement strand
GCTTCAGCATTATTTGGATTGAGATCCTTAATGACATCGTGGATGACAACGTCGGAATTTGCGCGCCGCACCTTGTCTGCAGCGACAAGCGCTTTGGGCTGTTCGAGATCCCCCTCGTCAAACAAGACCTGTCGCTGCAAGTTTGTGAGCTCAATGAAGTCCCTATCAATGACGGTCAGCTCTCCGACGCCTGCTCGTGCCAATAAGTTTAGGATCGTCGAGCCGGTAGCTCCGCATCCTACTACTGAAACGCTGCTGTTCAGCAGTGCGGACTGTCCTTCGGTGCCGACCTCAGGAAGAATTAGTTGTCTAGAATACCGGGCATAATCGCGCTTGGCGGTCACAATGCGAGGTTGGCGTTGGAGCGCTTATCACGTTCGTTAGGCCTCATTTTTGCCGCAACGTGAAGCTTTAAGTGCATTGGTGCACCGCGTGAACGGTATTTGTGCACCACCACTTAAGAAACATCCTGGATAAATAATTGCGAAAACGCCAAGCCGACACCCGGAGTCGAACCGAGATACGTCGCTCTGCAGGCGACTGCGTAGCCATTCCGCCATGTCGGCACAAGTCGAGATTTATCGACATTCGTTGTAGTATCGCAGCTATCTTAAACGCTGATATCAGGACAAAATATGCCTGTAATTTGCGATGATCAAACAAAAGAAGTTGCTGAAACGTCGCTGAGCGATTCGCTTCGTCCGAAAAAAAGCCTAGCTGCTGTCTAGCGAAGAGAAGTCGAAGCCCAAAAAGTCAGAATGGGCATCTAGGTTAAATACGACGGGTAACAATCGAAAAATGTGATAGTATGATTTACCTCGACCACGCCGCCACAACGCCGATGCGCCCCGAGATCCTCGAAGCGATGCGACCCTACTTCTCAGAGCATTTTGGTAACCCCTCAAGCCTCCATTCCTACGGCCAAGACGCACGCGCGGCTATAGAACAAGCGCGAGAGCATGTAGCTTCCGCGATTGGAGCGACTCCCCAAGAGATTATCTTTACCTCTGGGGGAACGGAATCAGACAACTTAGCTATACGCGGCGTGCTCCAAAGAAGCGGCAAAGACCACATTATCACCTCGGCAATCGAGCATCCCGCCGTTTTAGAGACGTGCAAATTCGTCGAGAAGCTTGGACACGAGGTGACCTATGTTCCTGTAGATCGTAACGGACGCGTAAACCCAGCTGACGTAGAAGAGGCGATCCAGGAGAATACCAGACTCATTTCAATAATGCACGCAAACAACGAGATCGGCTCAATACAACCCATAGCCGAGGTTGGGGCGATCGCAGCTTCACATGGAATCTATATGCACACCGACGCAGTTCAAACCGTCGGAAAGATTCCAGTTAACATGGACGCCCTAAACGTCCATATGCTTTCAATCTCTTCACATAAGATTTACGGGCCAAAGGGCGTCGGTTGCCTTTATGTTCGAAAGGGCACGAAGCTGACACCGCTCCTCTTCGGTGGCGGCCATGAGCGTGGTCTGAGAAGCGGCACTGAGAACGTGTCAGGCATTGTAGGCTTCGGTGAGGCGATCCGACTGGCGATTGAAGATTTTGCAGAAAACACACGCACAAAAAAGCTGAGAGACAAGCTTATCAATACGGTATTGCGTGAGATACCCCACACGCGGCTTAATGGTGGGAAAGAGCATCGCCTCCCCAATAACATCAATTTCAGCTTCAGCTACATTGAAGGAGAGTCACTTGTACTCCGGTTGAACGCGAAAGGCGTTGCCGGGTCTACTGGCTCTGCATGCTCATCAAAAAAGCTTGAGGCCTCGCACGTGCTTCTCGCTATTGGACTTGATCCAGTAGATGCCCACGGATCTCTTAGATTCACGCTCGGGCGGGACAACACGGAAGCTGACGTCGAATATGTCAGCGAGGTGCTCCCCGTTATCGTTGACGAATTACGACAGATGTCGCCCCTCTATGCGTGCCGGGATGATGGCTATGGCAAGCCTGAATAGTGTTTTTTTAGGATGCACCTACAGGAGATTAGACGGACTAGTAATCACCCCAGCGAGTTGTATGGGCGCTGCGATAGCTCAAAAAACGCTATGTTGAATCTAATGGTCCTTCTTCGGTGACAGAGATCGAGTATTCTACCTACTATCACGCTTGATAACTATTGAAGCATGCCTTTTGTAAAATGTCATTTTTAAAAAAAATCGTGGATGTTGAAAGACCGCGGGTCAAGAGGTGCAAATACGTGCTTACCGCGCGCTCGAAAGGAGCTCACCTTATTCGCCCCGAACGAACGCCTCTTGGACCACCGCTTTTACGCCATCAAGGATCTCAATTGCTTGTTCGGTAGATTGAACACGATTGACGTCAACCCGACCATTTCTGTACAAGGTGATATCGCACTCACTGTAGACGAATCGCGCCACTCCGAGATTTTCAGCACATTTGCCTCTATCGTGAAGAATCCTGCACAGCACCTCCATAGAAAAAGGCCAGGCGAATGTGCCTTCCACAAGAAAGCCACCCCCTTTACATGGCCTCACTGACTTCGCATTGTATTTCTTTTCAGACATCACTGTTGATCAGGGTACTGATGCCCACTTAGTTGTCGAAAGATATCTTCGAGTCCCTATCGATTCTCAAGCGATTTGTCGCCATCCGAAAATCTAATTACCATATGGCCCCCGTCACAGAAGGGCTTGTTGGAGGAGGCGCCACAGCGACATAGGGCAACACGATTACGAACTTCATAGACGTCGCCGTCGGATGACTCGATCGGTATGTTACCCCGCACCCACAAGGCGCCACTGCAGCCTTTGTGTGGTTCTTCGATGAGCGTAATCGACGGCTCGAATTCGGGCTCAATTGATCTTTCGGGCTCTTTATCCCACGCCACCAGACGTCCAGAAGTGCAATTTCCTGCCTCTTCGATGGCTAACCGCTTAGCCTCCGTGTCGTCTGAGGATCTGGTCAAGTTGCCAATTCCGCCTGCTCTCAGACAAAAACCTGCATGATTGCATAAATCCGGAGCGTCGGTCAATTTGAGGTCTGGCCCGTCGATTTTCCGAGTTCGAGTGATGTAGGGCGCTCGGCTGGCGATCTCGGTACCGTCAAAATGTTTCTTTTCGTGCATTCCGTCGCAAAATGGTTTGCCTTTGGACTGCCCACACCGGCACAAAGCGTATGTTTCATTGATCGGGTATTCTTCGCCTTCGATGTAGCTAGCAGGATATCCTTCGACATCCGTGCTAATTATCAATTTGGCAAGGGGGATCCATCCTGACACAATATAGGGTCCGTTTTCACATATCTGTATATGCGCCTTTTTTTGACTTTCTTTTTTGGTCTGTTTATCAGTCGACATAATAATCTCTCGTTTCATCTATGTAGCAAGGTTCGTATGTAGAACAAAAACTCTTAACAGTTGTTGGCATAACCTTACCCAAATAATTGCTCTTCTATGCGGCACAGCAGGGGGAAAAGACTTATAAGAACGCTTTACAAGGACGGTCGCGCACAAAGCCACTGATGACGTCAACGCGCGACTATCTGAGACAAATGCAACCGATTGGTGCGATAATGCTGCTAGTAAGATTTGAGCAGGATGTTAGATAGTTATAAAAACGAAAGTGTACTGCAAACACACAGGAGGTGAACCAAGGCTCGTGCAAGCCTTGGAACGTGATGAGATTAGCAGATGGCGTGGAGATGCTGGAATTACCGATAAGCAGTTTCACGGGACAGAACATCATTTATCCGACTCTTACTTGGGATAACGATACGGTGGTGCTGGTGGATGCAGGATTCCCCGGCCAGCTGAAACAGATACGTGAAGCGATGGCTCAGGCAGGTGTCTCGTTCAATAGGCTTGACAAGGTAATCGTCACCCATCAGGACATCGACCATATCGGAGGTCTGCCTGATATTATCTTAGAGTCTTCTCATAAAGTCGAAGTGCTGTCCCATGAAGAGGAGAAACCGTACATAGAGGGCCGAAAGCCGTTGATTAAGATGAACCAGGAACGTCTTTCGAAGACGTTAGCGTCTCTGCCTGAGAAACAAAAGCAGCGGGCGGAAGCGCTGTTTGCGAACCCACCCAAAGCGAGCGTTGATACGGCGGTCGCGGATATGGAAGTCTTGCCATACTGTGGAGGAATGACGGCGATCTTCACCCCGGGACACACCCCCGGTCATATCTGCCTGTACCTCAATCAGAGCAACATCCTTATTAGCGGCGATGCATTAATAGTCGAAGACGGCGAGTTGCGGGGGCCGAACCCCCGGGCGACGTACGATATGGACACTGCCTTGAAATCGCTGAAAAAATTTACGCGATACGACATCGAGACTGTGGTCTGCTATCACGGTGGAGTCTACAAGGACAACCCCAACAAGCGCTTGGCGGAGTTAGCGAGCGCTGCAGACTTATAGCCTGCGCTGTCATAGATCCACGACTTCTTTCTACGATAAATCAGGTCTTTCGTCGTTCGCCATTGGGTTGATCACTTCTCGTCAGAGTTGTTGAGCTTTCTCCCCTTTTTATTCGTGGCCATGATCCTCTTAACCGATAAAGCCTCAATTGACGGCTTTTGCTGCCGAGTGCGAAAAAAGGGCGTGACCGACAATAGGGGAACCATCGGTTGATCATTCGAGTATCTTCCGGAAGCTCAATGAAGCCGCTACAAACATGAGAATATCAAAGAGCGCTATGGCGGCAACGTCAAGCGGAAGGAGCACCAGATTACCAGTGATCATCAGTCCCTTGACCGCGTCTACCGCATATGTCAGCGGGTTAAAAACGGCGAAGAGTTGGAGGGCAGGAGGCATTAACGCTATAGGGTAAAGGGCGTTGCTGGCAAAGAAGAGCGGCAGGATGAGCGCTTGTCCGATCCCCATAAATCGCTCCCTAGTTTTCAATAACGATGCTACAATGATTGAGAGGGCGGCGAACCCCCCCGAAATGACGAATAATATTGCGAGCGCTGCCGCGAAATAGGCAGGGTTGGGGATGAAGCTCACACCGAGGAGCAGCGCCACGGGTATGACGATTAATACCTGGATGATTGCTCTGACGCCCGAAGACATGGATCTGCCAATAACTATCGCATATCGGGAAGCCGGTGCTACCAGAAGCTTTTTTAAGATACCAGTATCCCGCTCCCACACGAGCGTCAAGCCGTACAAGACGGCGACGAATAGGACTGACTGCAGCATGACGCCAGGAGTGATGTAGTCAATGTATGGTATCCCGTTGGTCGGTATGGCGTGTATCCCACTGAAGACTAATCCGAAAACTGCCAACCACAACACGGGCTGAACGGCCCTTGTATATACTTCTGTCCGGTCATTTCTGAG
>DASVJT010000174.1:0-7467 GCA_036385775.1 archaeon | reverse complement strand
CTGATAGAAGAAAGCCCGCGACTGCGGTTCGAATCCGCACGGGACTATCGTCCGTTAGATATTTGCCGAGGTGGGGTAGCCTGGTAATCCTATGGCCCTGTGGAGGCCACGACGCGGGTTCGAATCTCGCCCTCGGCCTTTCGTTTTCTTTATAGGCGTCATTTTTGATCCCGTTTTGTAAATAAGTGACTTGAGCTGTGTGCTATTTGGGATTCGAGAACGGCGAGTCGTTGGTCGATGGTGGTTTCGGCGTCAATAGGGCAGCGACCCTTAAATTGCCGAAAAGCGAAGTATAACATACCAGTGGCCGCCGAAGTTAGAAAGCGGCCTAGTGATCGCGAGCAAGTTTCGCATAAGAAACTTTCAGTGCTCGTTGCTGAGTTGGAGTTTTATGGTTTCGTCGAGGTAGAGCGAAAAGGACGTGGCAGGGGCCGAGGCGTCGATTTTTATATACCCTACTAACTCGGTAGAACGGGGGGTGTTGTTAGACGCACTTAAGGATTTAGTTGTTTAGCGACCACCCGCGCTGGATTTACTTTGTTTCGGAGTAAGGGTTTTGATTAAAGCTCCTCTTTGCTCTTGAAACTCTACTTCTGTAATGACGCCCTGGTCGCGCAGCGCCTCTAGTTTTCTGATTTCATCGAGTACGTTTTCCGTTTGTAGCGCTGAGGGGCTATGCGCTTCATGCGATGGCTCCTCGATAGGAGCACCGCAGTCTATGCAAAACATTCCATGATGTTCCACAGTTGCGTGGCAAAATCTGCAAAGCTTCTTATCTGTCATAATCCTCTCTTTTGATCGTTCTTTTCGCCTTATTCATGCAGCAACCTACGTTCCTTATCTCATGAAGGGGTGTGGCGGTATTTTTATGAGGGGGTCATTTAACTTCCACTTTTCAGCAAAGCAAGAAAATGCTTGAAAAATGTCTGTTATTCCTACCTGCCACCACCTATAGACAAACCCCTGATAAGTCGCACTCCAAAGATAATGCAAATCGCAGTAATAATCCACGAAATTACGAGTGAGCCGATAACAATACTTGATGGAGTTGGCGAACTTGATGGAACTAAAGGAGAAATAAAGAATAACATGCCTACTAAGAGCAAAACACCGCCAGCAATTTGTCGGCCCCTTCGAGGCTTGACGGGAAGCGGCTTTCCACAATTAGAGCAGAAACGTGCTGTGCTGCTGTTTTGCTCCCAACAGTTTTCACATTCAGCAGATGTACTCATTCTTGCTCCTGTCTTTCCTTTCTCCCAAACAGCCGCGCCCAGAAGCCAACCCCGGGAGCGGGGAGTCTTAAGGTCAATTTCAAGTTGCTTTTGAATAGATTCTTTATCGCTACGAAGGTCCGAGTTGAGGCCCTTTTCCGTTTGCGTCATCAACTATGCTAGAAAGCTTTTATCTAAATTACCAATGTTGGAATATCCCTTACCCTCCCAGTAACCTTTATAATCAGTGTTGTTAGATATTTCAATCTTTGTAACCCATTTAATCCATTTATAACCCCATTTACTCTCTGCCACGAGCTGGAATGGGTAGCCCCTCTCTGGTGGTAAGGTAGCATTATTCATTTTGTAAGCTAAAAGTATGTGATTGTCTTTGAGATATTCCAGGGGTAAAGATGTAGAATAGCCATCATAAGCATAAAAAATGACCTCATTTGAACCAGGAAGTGGCTGGGTTTCATTTATCAGATCATAGACTAAAATTCCTTTCCAGAGAATAGTAACATCCCAACCATCCACACAGTAGAGCGTTACCACTTTTTCATTATTTGGGTGGCCTATAACATCCTGGTAAGTGTAGTTACGAGGGTTTTGCACCATCCCTGTAACTTCCAACCGATAATCAGTGATATTTATGTATTGAGGTCCCTTAATGGAGTTTTCCACGAAATCATTTACTGAAGATAATTTCTGACCCTGATAATCCCGAACCTCAACTGTGTCCAGTTTATGTGTCGTTGTCGTGCAGCCCGCTACTGACAAAGAGGCAACCAAAAGCAATAGAACGGCTATTGGTTTGAATTGCATACGCATAAGCAAGTGGCTAAAAGTAACTTAAGTATTCCCATTCTTTTTCTACCAGGCAGCTTTGGGGCCGCGATCAAGCCTTGCGACTGTCCGTGCTGATTTGCCTATCGATAATCGTGCCTAGCACCAAGCGCTTACGTAAGGGGATAAAATACGAGTGACGTTTTTCCTACCATCATTTGAGGCATTTCTGAAGCTCCTAAAACACGAAACGAGCGCATCGAGCGCCTGGAAACCATCTAATTGAGCCTCTGACTCTTTATAGGCTTTATTTTCACTTCTGAAAGCGCACGATTAAATAACTCCGCATCGCTGCCCGTTACGATTAATCCTCTCTCAATCATTTTTACCTCCTCCTCGTACTTTTAACCTGGACAGGCTCGACTTTTAGCATGTTCGGTTTTTTCTGTTATCGATCTTGGCGATTTTGTGGCACCCGTTTCACCATCCTTCATACGTCCAGCCGTACTCGCGCCGTTGGTTCAACTGTACCTATATCTTTTTGATGATCTGTCGCTCCTGTTGCCTACCGGTATCGGGCAACCACATATCGTGCACACGGTCTTTCAAGTAGCAGTACGCCTCCCAGTTGATAGAGCACTTACGGTAAAAGTTGTTCAGCTACCATGTCCGCGTAATCGTTTTTGTAATCTGCAAGCTGTCTCAGGAGTTCATCGACCTGGATACAATCCTCACGCACGACAAAGAGTAATAGAATGTGATATGAAGAGGATTAAGGAAGCGCGGCGCGTAAGTAGTTTCCCAGGTATGTTTTAATGCCGTAACTCAGGGGCATTCATGCCGAGTTTATCCTTCGAGAGCCTCTTATTTTGGCGTTTGGCGTAGCAGGTGACGATATGACGATATGTACGGTATTTTTCCTATCTTTGTGGATTCAAAACACTAAGCCGCGCTCGTGTTTAATACATCTAACCCAAGCCTGAACGGGAACGAGATGTCTTTGGCGATCCGCTACAACTCCTGTGGAAGAATTGCATTTTCAACCTCTGCTGCGTTAGCGCCTTCTACCTGGAAATGTTTAGTATGGTGATGACAAGTACTGAAGATCAACGTTGCCAAGGCTTCAACACGTGGAAGCGGTCGTTGCCCGCTATTTTCCCCGAATCTTCTTTCGATTAACTTTGGAGTGTGCAATGCATCAAGTCTTGGATGGCTGCGGCAACATCGGGGTCATGCATTAATTGAGTGGCGGTATTTTTTAGAAAGGGCTTTTTCCACACAACATCTTATCACGCATTATTCCGTTTTTTGTATTTTTTCCCAACTTCCATTTGACGTGCAATCTTGATTCAGGAAAAGACTGAGTTTTGAAAGCCTCTCTTTCACCCATGAATCAGCATCCTTGATCGTCCCGATTGATTAGCGATTGGACTGCATTTGCGATTGATGTTCTTGTATGGCAGATTTCTACTGAACTGTGCAGGCAAGAACTGGAAAATCTAAATTGTGCCGGTTATCGCCGTCACTTATTAGTAAACGATCGAGACAGCTTTACCAGCTACATCACTGACATAATAATAGTGAGATGGGTAAGCAAAATGGGATGAGTTAAGAGCCCCTTGATTTTTATCTTTCCGCTGAAAATTAAGCTCAGAACTTTCCGGCCTGCTTCATTAAAATAATACGGCAACCCCCAGCGGATGTTGAGCACGTTTAAATCCATGACTTTATCCGATGAAGTTCTGATAAGAATTGCTGCACCCGGGCTAACGCCGGGCTCGATGGTCAGAGAACCCTTGTTGAAATGAAGACTGATCGCCGTTTCAATATCCGGTAGGTCTATGACCGCGATGCCACGCATTTTTTTATAGGTCGCGTATTTCGTCTCTGATTTTTGTATATTGCTGGTCAGCAGTTCCTGCACAATGAGGGAAAAGGGAACATCCGAAGCGTGATTGGTGATATTCAGTTCCATCCATTTCCCCTCATCAGCTATAGCGCTCTGCGGTAAATTCGCAGCACTTCATCCTTATCCAAAACGTACCGGATGTTGTTGACAATAGCGCCATCCGCCATCGTCAAATCCGCCGCTTTCTGGATATCTTCTTCCTTGACACCAAATTCGGACAGCTTCAGCGGATGCCCGATACGTCTTAGCAAATCAAATATCTCCTTCACTGCTGCCTTGGCCGCACGCTCGGGTTCATCATTGCGCGTGCTGACACCCAACGCCTGTGCGACTGTGGCATAGATCTTGATGGCTTCCGGTTCGCCGTCGTCAATATTATAATCCATACAATAAGGCAGCATGATGCCGCAGGATACGCCGTGAGGTACGCGTGCGACAGCACCGATGGAATGTGCCATCGCATGGACCAAACCGACCATCGAATTACAGAATGCCCAGCCTGCCATCGTTGCTGCTAACTGCATTTGCCCACGGGCGTTAAGATTATTGCCGTCGCGTGTACACTCGGGCAGGTAGGCGCTGACAAGCCGAATGGCATGTAAGGCCATTCCGGCGGAAATTGGTTCCCGCTCTATGGATGTTATGGCCTCTATGGCATGGGTCATTGCATCCATTCCTGTCGAGGCAGTCAGAAGCGGTGGTAGGGTAAGGGTTAATTGCGGATCAAGAATCGCCACACGCGGCGTATTATAGGATTCCACAAAAAAAATTTTCTGTCCTTTTCTCTCATCAAAAACGACCGCCATCCACGTCACTTCACTTCCTGTTCCGGCGGTAGTCGGGATAACGATGTGCGGTGTCTGCGGCCTGGTCAGAAGCTGAATCCCTTCAAAATTAGCAAGGTCACCGCCCTCCGTTAACAAAATGCACATGCATTTGGCTGTATCAATCACGCTGCCGCCGCCGATGCTGATGACGATATCCGCGCCCTTCTCGCGGGCAAAGGCTGCGCCGCGGTTGACAACATTAATACCTGTGTCCTGTGGCACGTCGCTGAATACGCCGACACATTTGTCCCCGAGGGTCTTTATGATTTTTTCCGAGAGACCCGCCTTGACAATTCCCGGATCCGTCACGACTACCGCGCGCGAGCAACCCAGAGCACTCATTTCAGATTCCAATTCTTCCGTGGAGGAGCCACTACCGAAAATAATTTTTGTCGGACCAAAGTAAACAAAGGATAAACTGTCGTCGTAAGCCATGATGTTCTCCTTCTATGAGCTATGAGGGACGGTCGTGATCATTCTCTTCGTACCATCAAACGTCATCGGGCCAAACGGTGTTCACTTCTGTCAAAAGGTCAATAACCTTGTTGACGACTTTAACGTTACGTACGACATACGTCAGATCGCCTTTTAATTTTAATTTCCCCTGCATCAAAGCTTTTGTTGCGTCGAGTTCTTTTTTAGCAATTTGTTTCCAGCGGGCGTAGTCACCGGTCATAATAAATTTTGCAGTTTGCGTTTTAGCTTCATCACAGACGAGAAAATCAAGGACGTCTCCGTGCCAGTAATCGGTAAAAAGGTAAACGGGTTTTGGAACATTTTTTGAGGGATCAGCATTACAAATCAGGGCAACGCTGCCTTCCCAGTCTTTTGCAATTTCTTTGTACTCCTGAGATTCAGCGATTTTCTGTTTCCATGCATCCAGCCATTCTTGGGTAAAAGCATTGTATATAGCCATTGTTCCTCCTTCAATTTTTAGTTATACAGTTTTTCTTTTAACTCCTGAAGCCCGAGCTCCAGAAGCTTTTCTTGTTTCACCATTCCCTCCGGGGTCAAACCGCGGATGGTGTAATATTCATCCCGCAATAGTTTCATATCAGGAACAGAACCGGCCCCCGCGCCCTCGCCTAAGGCGGTGAGAATCTTTTTCGGCAAGACGTCCTCCTTGACGGTAATCCCCAGCAAATTATTGATTCCGCGTTTCAAAGTCCAATCGCGCGCGCCACATTCCAGCAGATCCTTAAAAGCGAAAGTATAACCGGTAATGGCGTTAAAGGCGTCGCGGACGGTCTCCGGCTTCAGGAATAAAAGCAGATAGTGACACAGAGAAAGACTATTCCCTAAAATACCGTAATTTTCTGAATCAAAGACCATCTGGGCTTTGCCTTGTGAGGTTTTGCCATTGTAGTCTTCCTTCATTTCAAAGAGCTGCGGCCAAGACACCATCCCCTGCTCCATGCCCATTGCCGCATGCTGGATGTGGCAGGCGCCTCGGTTAGACATCATGTAAGCCAGCCCCATGCCGTGATAGCCCCGCGGGTCATGCATAGGTACATCAAGTCCTTTGACGTGGGCCACATAATCCAGAGCGTTTGCACCAAAATGGCTTGCGGCGGAAACGGAACCGTTGGCCAGAATATCCCCAAAACCTTCGCGGCGCGCAATTTTGCCTAAGAGAACCATAACTGTCTCCATATTTCCCCATGCCAGATCAAGATGATCTGCCGCTTCCGCACTGATGATTCCTTTTTCAAAAAGATCCATGGCTACGGCGATGGTGGCACCCGCGCTGATGGTATCCATACCATAGCGGTTACAGAGCTCGTTGGCTTTGATGACTGCAGCCAGATCGCTGTTCATGATCATTGTGCCGAAAGAGCAGCAGGTCTCATATTCCGGTCCAGGGCCTTCTTCCGTCTGGTAAAGACCGTCTTTTACGGCAACCACTCTTTTGCAGGCTACGGGACAATTGGAGCAGGCATGCGTTTTTGTCAGAAAAGTTTCCTTAAGCGTTGGACCGCTCAGTTTGGAGGAGAGCTCGAAATCCTCGCCAATCGACCAGTTTTTAATGGGAACGTCGCCAGTCATCATCCCCAGATCCATAGCCGCGTCCGAGCCCATCAAATGCAGCGATTCGGCAAAGGCGGAATCTTTAATCTCGGCAATGGCTGCTTTAAACGTTTCCTTATATTTTTCTTCATTAACTTTGCCAGGCGCTTGATTGCCGCGGGCGGTGATTGCTTTGAGGTTTTTGGATCCCATAACGGCGCCAAGACCCGTCCGGCCGATATAATGCGCTTTATCATTGCCGATAGAAGAAAATTTCACCAGATTCTCTCCCGCTTGGCCGATGGCCATCACCTTGATATTTTTGTCTGCGGCTTTCAGGAAATCGGTTGTTTCATATATGTCTTTGCCCCAGCAATCGGCAGCGGAAGAGATTTCTGCTTGATTGCTGTTGATGGAAAGGATTACGGGATGCGGACTCTTACCAGTAATGATCACACCGTCATAGCCTGCACGTTTCAATTCCGGGCCAAAATTGCCGCCGCAGGCAGCTTCGCCCCAGATACCTGTTTGCGGAGACTTGGCAGCCATCGCGAAACGAGAGCTTCCCGGAAAACCGCTGCCAACCATAGGGCCGTTCATCAGCATCAGTGGATTTTCGGCCGACAGAGGGTCGGCGTGCAGATCGAATCTTTCTAAATAGAGTGATGCTGCGAGAGAACTCCCACCAATGAATTTTTTCAGCCGCTCTGCTTTGACTGAGAAATCG
>DASVJT010000173.1:0-4482 GCA_036385775.1 archaeon | reverse complement strand
AAAAAAAAACGTTTCAGTGACGATGTGGGGGCAAACGCTCCACAAAGTCTGCAATTTGTATATCATATCGTTTCGCAATACGTGTGATGACAAGGCTTATGACGATACCCACCGCCGCACCGCCGAGCACATCGGTGAAGTAGTGGAAGCCAAGGAAGACCCTGCTGAAGGCAATAAGAATGGCCCACGCAAACAGAAAGGGAGCGACTTTTCGGTGATAATATGAGAGCGTGGTCGCAAACGAGAAGGCATTGGATGTATGCCCGCTCGGAAACGCCGGAGCTGGAAGTTGTGGCACGGTGCCTAAATCATCCGGTCGTGGACGCACAATGAGGAACTTGAGCCCGAACGTCACAGACATCGTGACGAGGAAGACTGCTGCCAAGACTAAAGCTTCCTTCCTGTACCCGCCGAGATAGAGCGCCGCCATAACTAGCATCGTAAAGAGCGGATTGGCGGTGAACGTAAACCACGTAAAGAGGGTGTTCAAGACAGGGTTGTCGTTCAGCTCCCGGATGAAGTGGGTGACTGTATAATCAAGCCCGCCGAAATACACAGATGCCACTGGTAAATGAAGCAGTGGCGTGCAAAAATCCATAAGCTCTCTGATGCGGCATCTGCGTGATAAGCTTAGCGAAACGCTTAGGCTACTACCAACCGTACTGCCGAGCAATCATCCGAGAAGAGAGACTAACGCCGTTTTTAAGTCGGGGTGTATGAACGATGCCTTAGTCTTGTCCTATAGCTAAATCGGAACCTTTAGTGTAACTAGTCTCACTACGCTTGCAACGGCACCCGTTCAAGATGGAGGTAAAACATGGCCAATTGAGAATGGTGGGTCATCCTCATAGTCATATTTGCGTTGATAGTAGTGGTCATAATTATTAGCGCAGTTCTGTGGTGGGAACTTTGGTTAGGCTATTGAGTACAGATAAGCCTTCACAAGCAAACTACGCTCTTTAAATACAGCAACGCCTGTTGGTAGCTCTCTCAGACGGCTGAGTGGTCTTTATTCACTTGAAAGTCACGGCTCCCCAATACCGCAAGTAGATGTCGTAGACATTCTCAGGCAGAGGATGCTTATAGTGCTTCCAATCAATACCGCTCACACCGTGCGTCATAATATACGCTCAATTTGACTGATCTCACTGAATTCCTTGCGTATGCCTTATCACCGTCCGTGCACTACTTAATTTGATGATACTATGACCGACGAAAAGAAAAAAGAAAAGAGAATTGCCATGGAAGAACGAGAAGAACGACGCAAGTATCCCTTCGAGGCAATCGTTACGCCCAAGATGCTCGACCGGGGGCGCCACTGGATCACCGTCCAGCTGACGAACGTGTCAACAGACCCCCTCGTCGACGTAAGCGCGACCTTGTATACCCAAAACACGCACGATCTCGACGTTTTGCCAAGCGGCTCTTTTCATTTCGTGAAAGAGTTGCGCCGTCAAGACACGGCAGTGCTTAATTTTCACGTTTTTGCGAACCACACTGGATGGGTCTACCTGCACGTCACGGCGTACCGCTACGGTGCATTCGTGAGCTGGTACTCACCCTATCATGAGGTTCGACTCATTGAAGATCCCGCCGAGATCCAGACCTTTTTCGTGAATCGGCCCTACTGGGCGCATGAAGAAACAATCGAGACGGAAACGGTGGTGCACGCCCATCGGGACGTTTCGGATCTACGGCTCGAAATCACTGCAATTCTCCCGTCGAAATCCCACACGCTCATGGACGAGACCGATATCGACTTCGCAGAAAGCGGCACGAAGCGATTCGTAAGCGAGCTGTACGCGAGTGAAGAAGGCATTTACCACCTCTCAGCGCGCCTTTTTCACGAACAGAAACTCATTAGCAGCAAGTTAGCATCCTGCTACGTTACGCCCCTTGAGGAGTGAATTGCGTTTTCGTCGGTGGGGGCCGCAGGTTGTATAGGGTCGCGCCCAGCGGATGCAAGGGAGGTACTAACCCCGCCCTTCCTTCCTTTTCGCGAGTAGGCCGAAAAACCCGAGAGACACGAACCGTTGTAGCACAACGTTGTATGCTACAATGAGGGAGGTGACGAACTTGATCGAAGACGATGTTGAAGAGTTAAAAAAGCGAGTTGAGCAACTTGAGGCGTGCTGTAAAGAACTCCGCGAGAAAATACGTCCTGAAAGAATAGTGCCAGATATTTACAGATTTGACGAAGAATTGGTAAAGCGGCTAGGGGGGCGCGTTTAGAACGGCGACCAATTCCCCACCGCATCTTGCACTTTTTTTAAAACGACTAGGCAGTCCAGACAGTTACAAACGAGCGCGTTAAGAAGTTTGAAGAAGTGTCTGAAAAGTGGTGGTAAAGTAGGAGCTATCCTTTATCAATTTTCTTTTCTTTCTGAGAGCAATTAATAATCTCTATTAGCTTATCAATGAAACCGATTTGTCCTTTTATTATTTTTTTCTTAGCTAGCTCAATATCGAACCAACCTGCTTTGTCGACCTCAGGAATCTCCTGTATTTTCCCGGAATTTTTTGGCCACTCATAAGAAATTGTATTACTCACAATATTCGTTATATCGAGGTCTTTTTCGAGGGCCCATACATGCACTATCTTTACGGTGGATTGATTTAACTCTCCCAAATCAATAAACTCCCCATCCACTTCAAATCCTGTTTCTTCTTTAAATTCTCTTCTCGCCGTGTCCAGGGGATTTTCATTGTCTTCGGGCAGCCCTTTAGGTATCGACCACACGCCATCGTCCTTGTTTGCCCAAAATGGCCCACCTGGGTGAACAAGCATCACTTCAAGTTTCTCATTCCCGAACCTGAATAAAAGGATGCCAGCGCTAAACATAGTCATTAACTATTTCTCCCCAAGCTCTCATGTTTTTCCTTCGCTAAAGTTAAAATTGGGCGTACACATCTTCAGGGCGTTCTTTAAACTCAGTCTTTTTTATGCTCTGAACAACATCTTAAGCATTAACTTTAAAAGCATTCGTAAGTCAACAAGAATGCCGCTCGTTTTCTAAGACAAGTGGTCTAGCAGTGAAAGTCGGCGCGGGCTATGCAGGTACTATGGTTGGAGTCTGTAATAATCTACAGCTTAGACATAGTAAGTACATCAAGATAGGGGTTATGGTTGTAGATAGCGATAGTCACCTAGCTACTAATATGGGGCCTCAATAGAGCTCTTGCCCTCAGCTATAAGTTGCTTTTAGTTCTTCTATTTCTTTTAGATTCACTTCCACGTATCGCCTCCTTGCTTAAGATTTATTGTGGAGGAATTTTAAGCAATCCAGCGACCACAAGGTAATAGCCAGCCAAGCCTTTCCACTCACCCCACCGTTCTGCAACGCGCGTCACCTCAGCGCTGGTGATTCGTCTGTCGTTGCAGTAGTAGTGTGCAATCCATCGATGCAACCCAAGATCATCTACGGGAATAATATCTAATCGGTTAAGACTGCGTAGTGCCGTAAGCCCGGCAGTCCAGACGCCTACACCGCGTAGTGCGCACAGGCGATTTAGAACCTCGTTTGTATCGGTACATCGTCGCAAACCTTCTAAATCGATCTCTTGCGCAGAGATACGTTGAGCAATGCCGATTATGTACTCCGCCTTCCGTCGGCTTAGTCCTCGGCTTCTCAGGCTCTCGACCGACGCAAGTGCCAATCGCTCTGGCGTTGGAAATGCATAGTAGCGGCGGTCGTTAACACATAACTTATCGCCAAATGCCTTAATCACCCGACCCTCCACGACGTGGGCCGCCCTAAGTGAGATCTGCTGCTCAATAATCGAGTCGAAAAGCGCTTCAAATACTGTCGTTGTCATCGGGGTTTTCAGTCCTCTGAGCTTGTTAGTGAGCTTTACCATAATACGATCCTCGAGAACTGATCGGTAAAATGGGCTAACGTCGAGCTGAGCGTTAAACACGGAACCTATAAGCGCGGTCGCTGCGTTGAGGTCGTGGTCAGAAAGGGTATGATCACTAGCAAACCGCATTCGAAGTCGTGGATCATTGACCGATCCTATCGATTCGACGGTCGCTAGTATCAACGAATCATCAACGCGCAACACCCGATGATAGGCTCTTCCGTCAAAGTATGCAATTTGAGGGTCACCATCTGTAAAAATATGCGCGCTTAATTTGAAGTCAAAAGGAGGTGTGGGATCGACGTATCGTGCTTGGGGTCCACCTTCGTTTCTATCCATATAGTGACCTCATTCGTGCGACGTTGCTAATAGTGACCTCGGTGCTACTGCTCGTTTGCTTAAGTTTTCGCTCACCAGATAAACCCAATATAACCACAACTTCCTGAGCGAGGCAATCCGTACGCAAATGCCTGCTTACCACGTAGCCTGATATTGTCAGCGCAGTTATCAAGGGTCGTTCTCGTCGCGCGGTACGAGAGTTATCTCATTATCCCAGACGTCTTTTATCACGTAGGATTTGGCGACCGCGTCGCAAAAATAGGTATGTCCATGTAGCGCCCCTCG
>DASVJT010000172.1:0-8676 GCA_036385775.1 archaeon | reverse complement strand
CCTATTGACCTGAGCTATGACCTCAAAAAGGGCTACAAAATAGCGGGCGTTAACGCATTTCTGATACGTGATGAGCTTCTGCAGACGATGAGACAGACCCAGTTTCTGTTTCAGCTCACAGCGGCCGGTCTCGGCCTCGGATTAATCATTGGAATGGCGTCGGTCGGCGTAATCACATCGCGGTCAGTAATTGAACGGCGCCAAGAAATAGGTATAATGCGGGCCATTGGTTTTACCCGAAGACGCGTGGAAGAGACGCTCATACTCGAAGTGATCGTAGCAATCACCTTAGCTGTGCTTGTCGGGCTGTCAGCAGGGCTCGCAATCTCTGGGGCTATCTATCTCAGCTTGAATCAATCCGTAAAAGCGCCATTTACTATACCGATAGCTCAACTTGTCCTAGTTTTTGCTGCCGTTTATTTAGCTGCTATTATATGCACAATAATTCCAGTTAGGAACGCCTCAAAAATTTCACCAGCAGAGGCTATCAGATACGTTGAGTAGGAGCGATAATTTTCTCAAAAATTACAGTCGTTTGAAAGACCTGTTCACACGACGAGCAATCAAGACGGACCTGTGAGAGCGATTTAGCTTGTTTCAAAAGCTCAGACTCAACTCTTTTCCACTGATGACGTCATTTTCGCTAACGGTAATCGATTTCGTCGAATTTCCGACGGTCACGTTGTAAGCATTGTCGGTTTTCATACCGAAGGACGTCCAATTGGTCGAATAAGGCACGATAAACGTATGAGTACCGTTTACGAAAGCGCTCTGTGTATAATTGAAGGTCCTATTTTGGTTCGTTGTAACCGGCAGCGTTAGCGTTGCATTTCCGTTACCAGTAACCGTAATTTTTGTTCCGTTGACGTACTCAAAGGTCTTCACATACTTTATTTCCGTTCCACCGAGCGTACCGATGGACGATGGAGATTCGTGAACCAAGCGATAGTGGCTATAGCCATTACCATCGTAATATTGTAAGCGAACAACTGTCGAGTTATAGTAAGCGTTTGTTGGAACAAGCTGTTGCCCTACCGTCCCACTCTGTGTATAGTATGATTGTGTCGTTAAAAATGTGTCAACTCCTTTCCCCGAGAGTAACGCAATAGCCTGAAACTTGCCGCTATAGTCTGCGATTTCGTAGTCTGTTATAATATATTTTACATTCCGGTTCTGAACGATACCTAAAGTGTCGGACTCATTCTGGCTCGTGAAGAACTGCGCCGCGTCGCTTACGCCGGTTTGGAAGTTGTTCGCAACAGCGGGCCTGTGACCAAACCAAATAATCCAGTTACCGTAATCCCACCAACTAAGTACTCCATATTCAGGTATTTGGCCAGAGCTCACATTAAAGTTCGAAGTTTGCGTCGTGTTCTCTTTCATCCACTGCAGCGATTCGGCCCAGTCAGCTGAAATCTCTTGTGTGTTTTTTGCGTAAGCCGTTGTCACATTAATGCTTGGCAAAAGTAAGACTAACACAACAAGAAAAACACCAATTAGTTGCGTGTATTTTATTTCACGCCCGAAGAGGTGTCTGAGCGCACTGACATCATGAACGTTGAATAACGCGCTATACGCTTTGTTAACCAGTGTGTCAATAATCCACACGATAATGAAACCAGAAAGGATCGCGACATTTGCAGACAAGAGAAACGTAAAACGTGTCTGTACAATGGTAATTGCAAAAGCAAAAACGCTCCAAACAAGCAGCAATAAAGCAGGTTCGTCCTGCTTTTTATACACACGATACACGAGCACGGCCAAGCCGGCGAAAGCTAAAAACAGAAGAAATTGGAAATAGCTCGCAACTGTGTTAAGCTGGAAGCCACTCGAATCCCACAACAATGGCTGCGCCTCCGCTATGGTCTGCAAAACACCGCTTTGCGTAAAAAATCCGTACCCGGTGAAAACGGTTGTAGCGAGGTCCGGCCGCAAGAGATAGAAGCCTATAAATCCGACAATTAGCAGTCCGCAGAGGGTCAAGGGATAAAGCACGCGCCCCCTATTTCTGAGGTAATATGCGAGGAATCCAAACAAGCCGAAAATGACGAGCAAAACAGCCAACATAAGCGGCTGAAAAAGAGACAAGTGCAAAGTATCGATGGTCGTTCCGAAGTGGCTTGAAAGACTCACCGGAAGGAGCGTAACCAGTGAAACGATGAGCATTGTCATCGAGACAATGGTAAGATTGTCGGATCGTTCCTGCTTTAAGTGATAAAAGCTGAACTGGACAATGGCAAAAGCCCCTATTATTCCTAGAAATAAGAAGCCACCCAACCACGTCAACAGAAGCGCGGTCACAAAAACGCCCGCCAACCCCGCCCATAGCAAAGTTTTCTTATCTTCACGCGTGAAGGCCAGACCCCTAACCTTTTGAAACGTGAGCTCGCCCTTTAACGCTAGCATAAAAAACAACAGCAACAACGCTGGAAAAAGGACCTCGGCAGCCACGTGATGGTTGAGATTTCCCACCAGGGACCGTAAAAGATTTGCAGGGATAACGGTCAGGAGTGCTGCTGCAACAATGCCCGCTTTCCAGTCGAAGATGAGCTTCGTTATGTAATACACGGGTAAAATTGCCAGAGCGCCCAAGACTGCTGGAAACGTTGCCACGCCTACCTGAAAGTCAACATGAAAGAGCGCCATTGCCACCATCGCGTAAGCTGAAGCTAAAAAATCATAGAGTGGCGGCCAGCCAATCCAAAAGCCGTTAGGGAAGTCCACGTACGGGTCGAAGGCAAGCACGTTTGGGAAATGCTGAATTGTGTATTCAACTATCCGAAGGTGATAGTAAGGATCAAAGTCCGAAATGACAATGCTGCCGGCTTGTATTGAGTTGGCGTATGGCAGCGTAATTCGCAGATAAAGCGCGACGACAAATACGACAAAAAGCATCAAAGCCCTTTCTGCGTGCTTATCTTTGAACCAGCCTAAATTCGTAAGTATCTCACCTCGGTCGCACTACGCCTCTGTTTAAAGGAAGATATATTCTCTTGGAATTGTGCGCGTTTGACGAACGACAGCGTGCAAACACATATTTTAGAGCATCGCGTATTATTTATAGTGTGCGGATACGCCATTCTCAATATATCGCCTAAGCATACAGCTCGAGACTATGAACGTCCAGACAGTACGCCACGATGTGATATCCGATGTTGAAAAATCGAGCTAAAAAGAAAGAAATACTCCAACAGAACGATGTCACGGACATTATCGACCTAGCAGACGATAAGTTTAAACGAGGGAAATTCAGTGAAGCAATCCGTCATTACGATGCAGCTCTCGAGCAGGTACCAGACAACTTCAGAGCGCTTCACAATAAAGGGCTGGCACTTTTCGCGCTCAACAAATTCGAAAAAGCAATTGAGTGTTACGACCGCGCCCTACAAGTCAGACCTAAAGCGTTGCATGTCAAGCTCAACAAAGCTATAGCGTTGAACAGCAAAAGCGACTTCGGCGGAGCTAAAAATCTACTGGATCAGATCATAAAACTTGAACCTACAAACAAAGAGGCGCTAAACGCGCGGGCATTATCTGAATTCAAGCTCGGACTTGATACCGAAGGGATCCGGGATCTAAAGAAAGCTATAGAAACCGACCCTTGTTACACAATGGCGTGGAACAACCTTGGTTGTTTTTATCTTGGCCTCGGAGAATTAAACTTCGCAATAGAATGTTTTGACCGGACTCTTACCATCGACACAAAAAATTACGACGCTTTTTTGCTTAAGGATATGGCTTTAGAAAGACAGGAGAAACAAGAAAAGCGCCACAAAAGCGATCTAAAGGTATAGACACGATCAAATAAATTCTGAGGATTTAGATGCACAAACGAACATTCGACAATCTAGCTTTATCAGCACCTGATCGAGACTTAATCGAGGGTTTCCTTAGAGTTATCCAAGAATGGGCGCCACCGCATCTACAGTCGATTATTCTTTACGGTTCAATAGCAAAAGGCATTTTTCCAGAAGAGTACGATATTGATATAATATTACTTTTTTCGAGTGATTTCAACCATCCGCAACTCTATTCTGACGTCTATCGGATTGTAAACGCCCTTAAGCCTCACCGTGAAATACACGTCGTGTTAAAATCGGAAGGGGAGCTAGAACCCGCTTATTGGGAGTTAATTCAAGAAGAAGGGATTCTTCTTTACCCGTAATGACTGATCTTTGCTACATCAGAGGATGCACAATAGTATCCTTGTTCGATAATAACTCATCGACGGTTGGCGATTGCCTCATAGCGTTGCTAATTGCGAGCTTCGTCGCTTCATAGTTAAACTCAAATAGCTTATTCTTGTCTGAAGCACTTCCGTTAATATAGACTGACGCGATGATGAGTAGCTCGTTCTCAACGGCGGCTGGAATAACTCGTTCCTGGACACTATCGAGAACTGCTTTAGCTATTGCTGCTTGGACGGGCCCGAACATGAGTTCTGCTTGCGCTTCACCCTTTATAGTAACCTTGTTTACCATGAGCGTCGCAGGCTTAACAGCGTAGTTTGGCGCCAATATCGCAAGCAGAGCGGTATGTCCCATTCGTGGCGTTGCGAGCGCCGTTAGGAATGCTGTCTCAAATGCCCCTCCTTTTTGACCAACCGCAATATCAATGTGCGCGAGTTCCGGCATTTCGCCAACCAAGGCCTCGCCGATCCGTGTCCCAAACTCCGGGGCCTTTTCATTTATTTTTTCTGCCATTTGTAGTCCTCTTTGAGGCGTTAGGTACTAAACTTATATTATTTTTCTGCGTTAGCTAAACGCTATGGGCAAACGACGATTCGGAATGAAAAACCTGTGGAGGTGCAGCGTAAAGCTTTATGGTCAGACGTGAGAGTAAAACTATGAACATCGTCATAGGCTACGAAAGTTATCACGGCAATACGCGGACTATGGCGTATGCGATAGAGCGCGGGGCGCGAGAGGCCGGAGCAGAGACGGTTATTTGAAATATCAGACAAATCAAGCATCAGACAAATCAAGCCATTCGAAGTCAAAAAAGCCGACGTCGTTATCATCGCCACCCCACTTATCATGAAAAACCGCCGTCTAGCGTGCGCTATTTTATGAAAAATTTTGAGCATTTCGATTTCAGTAATAAAACGGCCTTCGTTTTAGGTTCGTATGAATACTTCGGCGAAGCCATCGATCAGACAATAGATTTTTTTCGCTCGAAAGGAGCAACTGTTTTAGTCCCGCCAATCAGAGTTAAAAGAAAACCGTCTAAAGCTGATCTCGAATCGTGCCAGAAAAGGGGAGCAGAAATAGCAACGCTCCAGCACAAATAACTTAGCTTTAGCGCTATTTGGTTGACGTATCAAATAAAGAATTGAAATCGAAATACGTGTTCATTCGACAAGGACAAGAACGCAGTAGACGCTTGGACTCTTAAAGCACAGCTGCTTTACATATCAAAGAGAAGTTGCCAGTTATAATAGAGCGATTTCTTGTCCGTCTGCAAAAACTCGCGGTTTGCGAAGTATCCCATCAAGGTGCACGCCTGCAACAACGTTTCCGCCAATCGTACTATTATCGCCTAACGCAATATGAGCCGTTCCCCTCACCTTCTCATCCTCCAAAACAACGCCGATTATTTGCGCTCGCGGATTTGTGCCTATCCCAAGTTCCGCTATATTTCGCGCTTCGTCCCCAAGCGGGTTAATAATATTGAGGACCTCGTTTGCGCGGTCGCCTTGAACGTCTACAGCGACGCCTTTTTCAACTCGAATTTTCATTGGATGTTTTAATAGCTTGAGCCCAGCCATAGAACCATCGATCACAACGGTGCCGTTACAGCTTTCTGGGGCCGTGTAGATTTCCCCTGCCGGCAGATTGGTACTACCGCCTTTTTCTCGACAACATCCTAAGTCAAGGTTCCACTTCGAGTCATTCACATCAAAACAGATGTCAGTTCCAAGCTCCGACGTGAGTCTGACCTGCGACACGCCTTTGAAGGTTTCTGCGAGCCGGCGAGTGTGGTCCATCACATCTTGAGGATTGGCAGTCAACCCCCCTTCAATCATCATTCGCTCTGTTACGCCGGGCATACTTGCAGTTCGCACACCAGCTTCATTCGCCCGTTTTCGCGCCTGCGTATGGGTTATTGACATAGTAGTAGGGGCAATGACAACGTCAACGCTGCGCATCGCTTCCGCGACAGCTTGAGGAGGCTCTTCTCCGTGACGGGACCTAGGCGGCATGGTCATCATTATCGCGTCGCAGTTCATTTCACGTGCCGTGTCGTATAACGACTTAGCAATTTTAAGTCGCAACGTGTCTGTGACAATGAGCAGAGTCTCGGTTTGTTTCAAGCCAAGATACGTGTGCAGAATGGTCCATGAGCTTTGATAGCCACTAATTATGCCCACTTCCTTCGGAGTCCTTGAAGTGCTCCACCCTTATATATTTATTTTATTTCGTTTAGAAAAACGAGACCAAGCAAACGTTAACTGTTCGCGAGCACCCTATATTTGATTTAATTTACAAAAACATTAAACTAGGAACACTGCGATTAATACGTGTTTCAATGAGACAAACTGAGGGAGAAGCAGCCAATACAGTTCAGATTGAACGTATCAATGATCTGTGGGCATATGTGCTTCCAGATGATGCTCTCGTGACAGGCAGTAGCTATGGCAACAAGAAATGCTTCGTAAACTCAAAGGCGACTGGGGCTATTGAAAACTTATTTTCGCTGGATCTCGGCAGAAACGTCATTGGCTCAACGCTGGTCCGCTACTATGACGCAGAATCTGGCATTTTGCTCGAACAAACGGGCTCCGGAGATTTCGTAATTCATCCTGCTTATCAGAAACACAAGTTCAAACTTACTCGAGGCCTGCGCATTTCAGAAATTTTTTATGTTCCAAACGCGTCGGAGGACAATCTCGACAAGTGTACGGCTGCCTATTTGGGACTAAAAATCGTGAATAAAACCTCTGAAGTTCAGAAAATAGCGGTCGTTGCGTACTCTGACCTACGTCCGACGTACCTCGCGACAACAACTGACGTAGAGGTTCGTTTTGCCTACAAAAATAAGGCAATTATCGCTAACAATCGAAGTAATGAGCAATGGACGAGGTTTTTTGGCACAACAGCCAAAAACGCTGTCTGTTCCTATTCAACTGATATTTCAGCGGTTACCGACAACTTCAACATCACTCCGCGTTTGATTTCTTCCTGTGGGAAATACGTAGGAATCGATTTTTCAACAGAACACTGTTCAGTTCAATATATTCCGCTGACAACTGAATCAGCAAAAATGAATGTAACGGCAGGAAGCACTGAAGATGACACAATCATAGGAAGGATCCAAGTAGACATTGAGGTGCCCCCAGAAGGGGAAGAACAGTTCACTTTCATAATAGGGTTCTCTCCTGATGGGCGCGACGATGCCCTGCATACGTTTGACCTGTTGGAAGATTACGAAAAGGTTTACAGACTAACTATCAAAAATTTCGTTCAAGAAGCAAGTTATTCTATAGTAACAACGCCGGATCAGGTAATAAACAGAGGGGTGCAGTGGGCTAAGGCAAACATGGCTCGTGTGAAGGCAGAGTACCCCCAAGGCTGGGGGTTTACGAACGATCCAAGTATGTCGAGTAACATCGTCGCCCGTGATACCGCATGGTTCTCATTTGGGTGCGACTACGTAGCTCCCGATTTTTCCAAACAGGCATTAAAAGTCTTCAAACGACTTCAGTCGGAAAATGGCCTCATCGCCGAATACTATAATGGCGTAACCGGGGACGTGGAAGACTATCAGCTTAACGTCAATGACGATACGCCGCTTTATATTCTCGCTGTCGCTCACACGTTCCAGATGAGCGACGATCGTGTTTTTCTCGAAGAGATGTACCCTTCTGTCGAAAAAGCTGCAGACTATGTCATCTCCCAAAAAGACGAACGCGGACTCGTTTTCTGTCGATCTAATGGAGTAGGCGTTTATGGCATATGTGGCTGGCGTAACATCATTCCAAATTACGCTATCAACGGTGCGGTAACCGAAGTTAATGCTGAATGCTTCGCTGCTTTGCGAGCCTCTGCTCTATTGGCCGACTTCATGGGACGTGATGAGAAGGCAGCTTATTTTAGAGCAGAAGCAACAACACTTAAGACCGCGATCAACAAACACTTGATAAATCCAAAGAGTGGCCTTTACTACCTAAACGTTGATTTAAACGGCAATGAGCATCCTGACGTTACGTGCGATTTGATATTTCCAGTAATTTTTAACGTAGCCACACCTGCGACGTCGCACCTGATCATTGACCGGCTTAATCGTCCAGATTTCCTGACAACGGCAGGTCTGCGGACCGTGCCGCGAACTGCTCTGAACTATCATCCCGAACGAGGATGGGGTTTAACCGGGGGGATTTGGCCTGATGTTGCATTTATGTTTGCTTATTCGTGCTCAACGCATCAGCCCGATGTTATGATAAACATCATGCGTGGAACGTTTCGCCAGTACGAGCTAGACCCAACGAACCAAAACACCGTTCCTGGACAGTTCTCCGAGTGGTATCACGGCGAGTCTCTTGTTAACAACGGAATGAAACTATCGCCGTGGTTTCCGCCGAAATACTTGTGGACCGCTGTAGAAGGGGTGTGCGGCATTGGGCTATACCGCGGGCTGCATATAAATCCAAACCTTCCACTCATATGGAAATGGGTA
>DASVJT010000171.1:0-4017 GCA_036385775.1 archaeon | reverse complement strand
TGCAGAGGAACGTGCTTCGCGAAAATTCCCAAACTTAGAGGTTTTAAACTCATACTGGGTAGGACAAGATGGGAAATCGAAGTGGTATGAAATAATACTTATTGATCCAAACCACCCTCGTATCCTTAGCGACAGCAGTTTTAACTGGATAGCGTCTTCACCGAGACGTGCTTTTAGGGGTAAAACTAGCGCAGGCCGAAAAGGCCGTGGTCTAAGGAAGAAAGGTCGAGGCTCGGAAAAAACGGCACCCTCTCTTACAGCTCACGGACGTAGGGGGACCTAGACCGCTTCAAACGCGTTGATCGGTTTCTTTTCGTGAATGGTAACGACTTACCGCGTCCGTCGAAAAAAGGCAATACACAGTATAACCGTCAACGTTTTTGTCCGTTCCACTGAAGACGAGAGCAAAGTCCTTGCAGCGTTACGCTTGATAGTGCCAGAAAACGTACTAATAGAACGCCAACCGGTCACGGGTCACTTTGGAAACTCTATAGTCATTCTTAAAGCACGAACAGAACAAGCTCAAACAATACGCCTAATCATTCGCGCGATTAGGAACAAACTTTCCAAATGTGAATTTATACGGTTGCAGGAGCAGATCCTGCAACATTTAAGCGAAAGATGTACACTCGTTGTAAAATTCAACAAACAGGCAGCCGCACGTGGAGTCCTAGAGCTAGGGGAAGATGACTCAATAGTTGTACGAGCAAAGATAGCGGCATATCCAGCTCGTCCAAGTATAGCGGCAGAGATTGCGCGCGATGTATTGAATAATGCATGCATATATTGATATAGGCGTTCACGCCTTTCCCGAAGGGGCAGACACTCTAAAAAGGTTTAACCTCGTAGCTTATGGTCTCGGTTTTTCTCAAATCGTTGTAACAGCCCATTCGCCGCATTGGTCTCAGTTTCCAGATTCTGGTCTACCCTTAGGAGTGGAAATTGTCGCGGCTACGGTTCGTGATTTACGTAAGAAAATTGCTTTTTTTAGAGATATAACTACAATTTTAAGCGTGCACGGTGGCGATGAGCGAATCAACAGGGCGGCGTGTAAAGACGATCGAGTCGATATTCTAATGCACCCCGAAAGGGGGAAATACAGTGGTATAAACCAAGTAACGGCAAAATTTGCCGAAAAAAATGAGGTCGCGCTTGGGATGAGCTTGGATTATTTTTGGAATACAGAAGAACTTGAAAGATCTCGCTTGATCGCTTTCCAGCGCAGAAATGTCGTATTATGCCGAAAGTTTGGAGTGCAGATTATTATAACAAGCGATGCCTATTCACACTTTGACTTGAGAACTCCGCGTCAACTTAAAGCACTGGCAAGCCTTTTGCTTTTGACAGACTGGGAGGCTGAAATCGCCTTATCAAAAGCACCACTTAGTATCATGAAACGAAGAGAACAGAAAGAAGAGACGATCTTATGAAGCCGCTCTCACCTACTTTGCGAGACAACTACCGTTATATAGCGTTTAGACTGAGTTTGGAAGAACCGATCGGAGCTCGAGATTTGCAAACGGAGATAGCAAGAACCGCAAAAAATCTTTTTGGAGATGTTGGCGTGAGCAAGCTGAACATCAGAGTGGTCGCATTTGATGGATCAAAGGGACTTGTGCGGTGTAACTCCCGACATGTTCCAGAATTACAGGTGACATTGGCAAGCATAGGCAAAATTAAGAACAAGCGGATATGCGTGACAACGATAGGCACTTCAGGAACGATAAAGGCGGCTATAGAAAAGTATTTACAAATTGAAGAGAAAATACGTCGCAATATATCTTCTTATGTTACGGTGCCCGTATCCGGGAAAGCAGTAAGGATATGCGGCAAGGAAATTGAAATAATTCCAGAAGATAGGAAAACTGTTGATCGCGCCGATGTCAATTTTATAGGCATAACGATCGATGATAACGAGAGGCTGATATAATGCAGATGGCACCACAAATGGGGTATGATAGGGCAATCACCGTTTTTTCACCAGACGGTAGGTTATTTCAAGTAGAATACGCGCGTGAAGCTGTGAAACGAGGTACCACGTCTGTTGGAATAAAAGCAAAGGATGGCGTGGCCCTGCTCGTGGATAAACGTATTTCTAGCAGACTTTTAGAACCACAATCCACTGAGAAGATCTTCCAGGTAGATGATCATATTGGCGCCGTGACGTCTGGCCTCGTAGCAGATGCTAGAGCGTTAGTCGACCGTGCTCGTGTCGATGCTCAGATCAATCGTGTCGTATATAATGAACCGATTGGCATTGAAACACTTGCGAAAAAAATTGCTGACCACAAACAAACGTTCACGCAGTACGGCGGCGTCAGACCCTATGGAACCGCATTACTTATAGGTGGTATTGACGATACGGGGCCGCGTCTTTTTGAAACAGACCCGAGCGGCGCTCTTTTAATGGTCAAAGCCACCGGAATTGGCTCAGGCAGAAATGCTGTTATGGAGTTTCTCGAAGAGAAGTATAACGAAGATATTGATATTAGCAACGCTATACGACTCGGGCTCGAAGCGCTCTACAAAGCAACCGAAGGCAAAATTGCGGTTGACACCATCGAAATCGCTGCCATAGACGCGAAAGACAACCGTTTTAAAAAGCTAGGTGCAGATGAGCTCGAAGAGTACGTAAAGAGCGTACTTGATTCAATGCCAAAAGAGTGAAGAAGTCAGGTTTTTGATGCCTTTTTGAGCGAATGACACTGAGAGGAGCACACAGATGGTATCTCTCGATAAAGCAGTTGTCGCTCGATTTGTAAAAGGTGGGGAACACTTTGAAGTGCTCGTTGACCCCGAAAATGCGTTATCAATGCGAGAAGGCCATAATATTGACATGGACGCTGTTCTAGCAATTGAAGAGATTTTTAAGGACGCATCTAAGGGCGAAAAAGCGTCTGATGAAGGCTTAAAAAACGTTTTTGACACAACAGACAGCTCAGCAATTGCAAAACGCATAATTATCGAAGGAGAGCTTCACCTTACCGCACAACAAAGGCGAAAGATCCAAGAGCACAAACGGAAAGAACTGATAGCTACGATTGCTGCGAATGCGATAAATCCCCAAACGGGCCTGCCCCATCCTCCGCAGCGAATAGAAAAGGCTCTTGAAGAAGCAAAAGTTAACGTAGATCCATTCAAAAGCATCGACGAACTGGTAAACATCGCGTTAAAAGCAATTCGGCCTCTTATACCTATTAGGTTTGAGGAGGTCGATGTCGCTGTCAAGATTCCTGCCCAGTATGCTACAAAATCATTAGGGGCTATTCAACGCTTTGGTAAAGTTATTAAACAGGAGTGGCAGCAGGACGGTGCGTGGATTGCAGTGGTCAGGTTTCCTGCAGGGCTCCAAAATGATTTCTATGAGCTTGTGAATCGATTATCTAGAGGAGAAGCTGAAACGCGAATCATTACCCGGAAAGGACAAAAATGAGGAAAAAAGAAAAAGTAGATAAGACAATCGTCATTCCAGGAGACCTACTTTCTGACGATCCGGCCAAGGCTGGGGAAGGAACCTACATTGAAAATGAGAAAGTTTACTCATTAATGTACGGACTAGCTGATGATAGGGAGAGAATACGCGTAATTCCTCTTTCTGGAAAATACCTGCCAACGATTGGAGACATAGTTATTGGAATGGTGTCAGACATCAGCTTTTCAAATTGGAAAATTAACATCAACTCACCCTACGAGGCGCTAATGCATATCTCAGAATACCCGCGCCGTATCGAATCGAGCGAAATGGGGAAGATAATGCGTGTGGGTGACCTTGCAATCTTTAAGGTGGTAGATGTTGACCAGTCGATGAAAATAGAGCTTGCGCCCCGAGAAGGTCAATTGCGCGTTTTGAGAAGTGGCAGGGTGGTCGAGGTTTCGTACACAAAAGTCCCGCGGGTTATCGGACGGGCGGGATCAATGGTAAGTCTACTAAAAGATAAACTCGACGTTAATATTTTTGTTGGAAAAAATGGCCGGATTTGGATCAATGGAAAAGCGGCTGATGAAGAGCTAGCTGTC
>DASVJT010000170.1:0-13200 GCA_036385775.1 archaeon | reverse complement strand
TGGACGTGTGCAAAATGCGACGCAACTTTCGCTGGTGGTGCTTATATGCCTGAGACCGCTGTTGGAAAAACGGTCGCGCGCGCTATTCGCCGTGCGAGCGAGGAACAAGAACAGCTTTTAACCAGATCCCTGAGGTGATTTTACGGTTTATAAGTGTATACGCTGTAAACGCGAGGTAGAGATAGAATCTGAATACGGTGGTATCCGGTGTCCTTACTGTGGTCATCGCATATTGATAAAAGAGCGACCCACCATCATAAAAAAGGTAAAGGTAGTATAGAAAAACGCCTAAAAAAAGCTTGTGACAGAATGCAGCACCGTAGGAAACTGGCAGTACCGTGAATGAGATACGAAATCACAACACAGTAAGTTCAACGTATATTATAGACACTGAAAACGTTGATTATCTATACAGATCAATCACTCCCGAGCTAAAGACTATTAGTGCAGCCGGAGTACGGGCGTCAGTCAGTATATACAAAACCCCTAAGAGGCTCGTTATCAATATCAAAGCTTCAGATATGACATCGTGCCGAGCTGCAACAAATTCTTGGCTGAGGTTAGCGCTCATTGCTGCTGACGTAAACGAACTTATTGCCAATACGTTTGAACCAAGCCCACAGTCATCTCTTTTAATTGAATAAATGAATGATATACTTAGGAGAAAGCTTAAATGAGTGCAGAACTACCACCGCAAATACAAAATCAGGTTGCTCAATTGCAGCAACTTCAACAGCAAGCACAAGCGCTTGCTGTTCAACGTAGTCAAATTGAGCTCTCGTTAAACGAAGCCAAGCAAACCCTCGCAGAGCTTGATAAGCTCGACGAAAAAGCGGTTATTTTCAAGACCGTTGGAACGATCCTCGTTCGCTCAAACAAGGACCAAGTCAAAGAGGAGCTCACTGAAAAAACAGAAACGTTAGATATTCGTTTGAAAAGCCTCCAAAGGCAGGAAGAGCGCGTCCAAACGCGTTTCCAACAGCTACAACAGCAATTACAAAAAGCACTTGGCGGTGGAGCTGCACCACAAGGCGCGTGATCACTACTTTGGCTTCAAGAGGACTCTATTTACATTAGCTTTTAATAGACTCTCCCTCTTTTTGTTGAAATTTTTCCGGCCTTGTGCCTCCTACGGCGCTTGATTCGCCCAATGTCACGACAACGTCAGCAAGATTCTTTAGAGCAGTCGAGAATCCAGGCTCTGCCCCGAAAATTATGGTCTCTTTACCATGCTCCATCGCTTTCGACAGAACCGGCTTAAAATCAGCGTCCCTAGTTACTATCGCGATAACATCGATATTCGGATTAAAAATAAGCTCAGTCGCTTCAACTGCAAGTCGAACATCTACATCGCTTGAGCTGACTACTGGTTCAAATCCTTGGTTCTCGATAGCTTCTACAAGTTTCTCAGATGCATACTGATTCAGGTAGACCCTACCTACTTTGATGTCACCAAATTCCTTCAAGGTGTTTCGTATTTCCTCAAGATCGATTTGGAATTCCTTGCGCAACATATTAGGTCCATCAACCAGCAGTCCAATACCCTTGTGGGTTTTCTCTCTCCTGCTGATTATCGTCCTAATTTTGTAGATATCTTTAATATGTGGGATAGATGGCATAACGACAAAAACTCCTGATATTACAAATATGTATTATATAAAATTAATTTACTAGCGCCGTATTATATAGTTTTTTCTTTTTGCGTGAAAAATGTCCGTTTTAAACAAGATTAAAAGCCTTATAGGTGTTTTTCATTAATATGGAGGCAGTATCTTCAAGTTTCATATCCCATATCCGCGATATGGCAACGACTGCATCTCGGACCAATGCAGGTTCGTTCCGCCCACGATGAGCTGCCTGATATGGACTGTCCGTTTCCACTAAAATAGCTTCTTGCGGAGCACTCTTAACGAGCTTCTGGTGGTGCGCAGATTTACTAACACGAGTGGAAATCGAGATATAGTGTCCGCAGTCAGCTATAGCATTAAGCAACTCGCCATTGCCCCCATAGCAGTGATATACTGCTTGATCGACCCTGTTTACGAGCTTAAAAACGCGTTCTTCGGCATCACGACTGTGTATGATTAGCGGCAAGTTGAGCTCTTGGCTTAGTCGAATGAATATACGAAACACATCCTCTTGCTCTACCCTTTGATGTTGCGCCTTAACGTGATAGAAGTCTAATCCCACTTCGCCTATCGCTATTGCAGAATCAGCGTTGCATCGAATGAATTCGCTGACTTGGTTTTTGTCATCCAAGTTGATTGGGCTTAATCCGTACGCCGCAAAAACGTTCTCATACTGAAGTAAATCTTTAGTTGCATGATTAGATCTAAGATTAATACCCGAATTAATTAGAGCTATCCGTGCATCTGAAGCTCTTTTAATGACCGTTTGACGATCTAGATCAAACGCAGGCATATCGATGTGACAGTGGGTGTCAAAAAGATGCCATCGCAAACTACGCACCGTCTCTTGCCTTTAGTCGGTTTATTGCGCTAATCATTGCTTCAACGGAGGCAATAACAATGTCGCCGTGGGCCGCCCTAGCTGTCACGAAGTTACCTTGCGAGTCTTCAACACCTATAACGACCTCAGCAAGTGCGTCGCTCCCTCCACTTATAGAGTCGATCCGAAACGTTCGTAGTTGCACGTCGGCCCCCCCGAGGATATCGTGTACTGCGTTGATAGCAGCGTCGACGGGACCAATACCAACCCGGGCCCCGATTTTTGTTTCCCCTTCAACAATTGCTTTTACCGTAGCTGTTGGCGTAACGCGATTGCCAGTCATAACCGACAGTTCTTCAAGCAAGATTGTGGGTTTTAAAACTTCATTTGTCACAGCTTCTGCAATAGCATACAGGTCTACGTCCGTAACTCGTCGGCCTTTGTCGCCAATTTCCTTAACGCGTCCCATTACGCGAATAAGCTCTTCTTCGCTAACGTAAAAGTGTGCATCTTTAAGCATCTGACGTACAGCGTGTTTACCTGCGTGCTTACCTGCTACCAGTCTGCGGCGTTGACCTACCATTTCTGGCGTCATGATTCCAGGTTCAAACGTATCCGTGCGTTCTATTACCCCACGCGAATGAATTCCAGATTCATGCGAGAATGCATTTTCTCCAACAATTGGCGTCGTAGGGGGCATATTTATTTTCGTGAATCGTTCAACCAGTCGTGAGGTCTCGAGAAGGTATTGCGAGTTAATGTTCAACTTCGCTCCAAAAATGCTTGATAAACTCATTGCCGTTTGGGCGAGGTCCGCGTTCCCGGCTCTCTCACCAATGCCGTTGACCGTTACTTGGACTTGATTGGCGCCTGCTTCAACTGCTGATAAGCTATTTGCCACTGCTAATCCGAAATCGTTGTGGCAGTGCACATCGATGGGGACTTTAACGACTCTTCTGATCTCCTGAACAAAGTCAAACATCTGCGAAGGAGCCATGATTCCCACTGTATCAGGAATATTGATTATATCAGCTCCTGCAGATTCTACTCCGCGGAAGATGTGTTGAAGGAAGTCCATCTCAGTCCTGGTAGCATCCATCGCGGAAAAGAGGCACTTCGTTCCGTGATCTTTTATGTATTCGACTGCGTCAACCGACAACTCGTAAACTTCCTGTCTAGTCTTTTTCATTGAATACTTAAGCTGCACGTCTGACGTTGAGGCAAAAACGTGAATAAGCTCAACGCCAGCACCAAGGCATGAATCAATATCAGGTTTTACAACGCGTGCTAGACCGCACACAGTTGCTCGCAAACCTGCTTCTTCAATGCTCTTAACCGCGTTGTATTCTCCTTTTGAGGAAATAGGAAACCCCGCTTCTATGACGTCGATGCCTAGTTTGTCTAGGGCTTTTGCTATGGCTAGCTTCTGTTCATCAGTGAGCGAAACATTCGGCGTTTGCTCTCCGTCACGTAGTGTTGTATCGAAAAAAGTGATTATTTCTTTATTCATTCTCGAATTGACGAAGACAACTATACATCAAATAGCTACGCTTTCTACCAACAATTATTGAAAAGCTACCTATAAAAGCTTTCTTTAGGGGGGCACGTGCATTTCATTATTTACAGCTTGCCAATCATCATTTTGAAATAAACACAACTTTTATGCTATTTTTTTAAGAAAAATGTCTTCGAATCCAATTAATCAAACGAACGTTTTCTACAAAAATCACATCTATAGTCACAGCGAGAACTCCCACTAAAAAAATCGCATCAAAAACACCGGCCCCGCCAATCGATGCAAAAGCAAAGCCATTCGGATGATAGGATAGGATATCACCGATACGAACGACATCGGCACCAAGCAGCACGCCCAATGAACCTGAGACATAGGCAATTGGACCAACGTTTGCCCACTGCTTTTTGGAAAGCACAATACCGACAATGCTTGCTGTTATTGCAATAGCGTAGATGTTCTGGATAATGACACCTTCCCCCCCAACATATCGCGAACTAAAGTAAGAGAAGGCGGCGATGACAGAAACTCCAATGATGCTTGCTCGAACAGGACTTCTGTGATCAATCATCATCTTGAGCGAAATTAAAAACGGTATTAGGAATCCTGCCAAATCAAAACCAATGGCCAGTTCATTTCTTGGCCCGACAATGAGGAAGTCTTGAAACAGTAAGAACCCAAGCGGCACGTCGATAACGCCAACACCAAGTGAACCTCGAAAATATAGCAATGCCGAAGGGAATGGAGTAAGAAAAAGTAGAGTAGAACCAATAAAGATCAAAAGTGCTTCTGATAATGTAAAACCCACCGTCTCGAATCCGAACACAAGAAGTAAGAGTATGAGAAAGGCGAGTAACAAAAATATGATTGACTCATTAAGCATGGTTCGTTAATTATAATCTGATTTAACGGCTTTTATCGTCACACTACTGTAGAAAACAACAACTTTAACGCCTGCTATATCACTACTACTTTTTTCAACAAGAGGCGTAAAACAAAACATCATCTCCAAAACCTCTCTGCAAATTGCTTGAATTGTGGCAAAGAAAGGTAATTAGTTCACACCATCAAAACCTTCTTGATCAGCTCTACAAATATCGTACTCGCTGTCTCCACCTCACGAAGGTCTATCCATTCGTCGGTGGTGTGCGCTTGCGCAATGCCTCCAGGCCCAAAGACAACGGTAGGTATTCCTGCCTCGTTAAAACGTGACGCGTCAGTACTCGCATCCATCGTCACTACCCGTGGATATTGCCCGCTACAGCGTATGGACTCCTCCAAAAACGTTATAATCTCGTGATTTTGTAAATAAAATGGTTGCGAAAAATTCTTTGGATCTTCTGCGACGTCGATTTTTGCTTCGGGTAATCTCGCTCGAAGCATCTCTAGAACACTAAATACGTCGTGAGGGGGCACATAGCGATAATCGACATCGATTCGGCATTGGTTAGGGACTGTGTTAGTCGCGTCACCTCCAGTTATTGTGCTAACGGTCACAGTTTCATTGCCAAGCACTGGATGTTTCATTAATGGCATTTTGTCGATTAGAACCACAAGCTTTGCCATCGTGACAATGGCATTCTTACCGAGCGCTGGATTGCTGGCGTGTGCTGATTTACCGATGGTTTCAATACGAAAAGTCAAACGACCTTTATGTCCGTTTACTATCTTGAGGTTGGTTGGCTCGCAAACAACACCGAAATCTGCATCTATATAGGGTAAGATATCTTGAGCACCTTGACTTCTAAGCTCTTCATCGGTGACGAATGTCGTGAGCAACGTGCCATTGAGCTTACTTTGTTCAACGCTAGCTATCGCATTGATGATGGCGGCGAGACCCCCTTTATCATCGGCCGCACCTCGCCCAAATAGTATCTCCCCTTTTATTTGAGGCGGAAAGAAAGGCGGAACTGTATCAAGGTGACCGCACAACATTAAAGTAGGTCGTCCTCCGCCAAGTTTGCCGATTAAGCTGTTGCCAAAGCGCGTGATTTCCATTCCCAGATCCACGAGTTTATTTTCGAGAAAAATGCTAATTTCATGCTCGTGAGTGCTGGTGCTGGGAATTTTTACCAATTCATATAAAAGGTCGATGCTCGACATATGAATGTTCTACTAAAGGACAGACAGAACCTTGGCCCGGAGCACTTCATTCACGAGTTTACCGTCCGCTTTACCTCGGACTTGTTTCATAACAACGCCCATTAGAGGACCTATAGCTCCCACTCCTTTTGCTTTTATGAAATCGAGCTGCGACTGAACTATTTCCTCCACGATCGCGTTAAGTTCGCTCTCACTTAACATGATAAATCCTAATTCTATTGCGGCCTCATCTGCAGTTTTTGTATCGTATTCTGCCAGCAGCCGAAGAACCTCCGGCACACCTTCCTTAGATATGGTTTTACTTCTTACAAGCCGAAAAACACCGAGGATACGTTCACGCTTCAATCTATCAAGGGGCACGTCTTCCCGCTTAAGTTCCGCAATGACTCCTTCTAGCGTTCTTACCACAAGTGCAGCAGCATCTTTTTTTTCGTCTTTTGTTATGCCACTGTCTTTCTCATACCAAAGGATTATAACTTCTTCAAAAAGTTGATTATTTTCGGAACGCGCAATTTGATGAGCTAATTCGTCGTTTAAAAGGAAGTCACGCTTATATCTTTGCGTCTTATCTTCAAGCTTCTCTGGCAAGTGCCGCTTAACACGTTCGATAATCTCTCTCGGAAGAGCGATATGGGTAACGTCCGTCTCAGGGTACATGCGGGCAGCGCCTGGCAGGGGTCGGAGGTATTCGGAGCGCCCGTCATCCAAAGCGCGGCGCGTCTCTTCAGGCACACCCTCAATAGCTTTTTTCGCGCGCTCTATAACCGCAGATATTGCTTCAATACATATCTTGGGACTTTCGTCAGCAATTATGACAGCTGCGTCGCCTTTTTTAGCTTCGAGGAACTGCAATAATGCCTCTTTTTCTTTGTTTGAGATTCCATTACGTGGCAATTCATCAGTGTGAAATATCCCTGCAACACCCTTCTTTTTTGCGCGATCAGCGAATTCAGAACCCAATCGGCGACCTGGCTGTATCTCTTTTCCTACAAGGTCGGCAAAACCAGGAAGTAACACCCCCCAAACACGTTTTTTCTTAAGGATTTTTGAACCAGTCCGGGCGAATATCGAGGTGACCTCAATGGGGTCTCTTACGTGCGCCTCCCTAGCCTGCAATTCATCCCTAATCTTGATTAAGTTAAGTTGCCTTAAGACTTCAAAACGTACGATATCCTCTACTAAATCGAGCGCTTGGACGCCCTTGATTTCAACCCGCGCACCCCCTACTATGGAGATATTTATATCCTGCCTGATTGTTCCCAGCCCTCTTTTAACTCTGCAAGCACGCAAAATTGTTCCAATTGTAAGAGCGAGATCTTTGACCATCTGAGGAGTCTTTAAATCAGGGGCAGTACCAATTTCAACAAGAGGAATGCCGAGTCGATCAAGCGAATAGACGTCCTTGTCGATGATTTGCGCAGCTTCCTCTTCGACGGAAAGAGTGTCGATCCTAACGGGACCGCTCCTGAGCGAAACTTTTCCGTCTACTGCTAAAAGCGCCGTTCGTTGGAAACCACTTGTATTCGACCCGTCGATTACCAATTTTCGCATAGTATGGACTTGTTCGAACGGTTGCATCTGAAGCAAAAGGGCTATTTGAAGGGCAATTTTGAGGGCTTCTAGGTTCATTTCCATCGGCGGTTCATCGTCATTTTCCACAAGGCCAGTGCTTGCGTATGCTTTGTAAGTAAACCGCCTGGTGCCAATGCCCTCTTCGATCGCAGCTCGATCAATTTCACCCAATTCACTCTTGGAAGGGCGTAAGTAGCGATAAAACTCATAAGTCGCATTTTTAGTGTCTTTCAAGTCAGTTGGACTACTGCAAAAAAGCTTAGAAGTGGTGTTAAGCTGTTGATGGATCTCCAAGCCGGCTTTCAGGCCAATTTTCACGTAGTCATGATCCTTCACGGCAACTCCTCAAACGTTTGCCACGTTCTGCTTTCGTCAACAGTTATTTCGCCAGCAATGTTTGTTCGCATAAACTTCTGAATCTCTTCGCGATCAGACGTCTGGCCAAGCACCCACATTAGCTTAACGAGCGCAGTTTCACTGAGCATATCGCCACCCTCAATTATCCCGGCTTTCAAAAGGTCGCGACCGGTATCGTATACCCTATCGCACACGGCGCCGTAGACACACTGAGAGGTCATTACAACCGGGATAATCTCTGTAATTTCTTTCACGTATGGGACCCACTCGCTCATAACGTGTCCCAGACCTGTTCCTTCAATAACTAGGCCCTTATATCCTTGCGTTAAGTAGAAGTTCATAATGTCGGGATTCGCTCCTGGGAAAAATTTTATAAGGGCGCATTTCGACTCAATCTTTGGACGAATGGAGAGTTCGCAGCCTCCTCGGCCAATCCGATCAGATAAGAACTGGAGCGATCTTTCCTGAAACTTAACGCGTGCCACAGGGTCAGCGTTGACAGATCGAAAAGCGTCGCGTCGTGACGTGTGCAACTTCTTCGTACGAGTTCCCAAATGAACGAGACATGTATCATCGGATGCATTTTCATGCATCACCGTAAAAACACCTGCGAGGTCACTTGTAGCTGCTACAGCCGCACAGGTAGCGTTAACGACGTTGTCACTACTCGGGCGATCGGCCGATCGCTGGGAGCCAACGAGCATGACTGGCACGGGTACCTGCAGCATGAATGATAAAGCTGCAGCGCTATACCCTAATGTGTCTGTACCGTGCGTCACAAGCACCCCGTAAGCTCCTTCACGGACTTGATTATAAACGCATAAGGCAAGCTCTGACCACAGCTTTGGCTCCATGTTTTCGCTTAGAATGTTGTAGAGCATCAGACCTTCGATGTTAGCGATTTCAGCTAAGCCGGGTATTGCGTCGATTATGTCTTCAGCGTCAAATTGACTCGTTACTGCACCTGTTCGATAGTCAATTTTACTTGCGATGGTGCCCCCAGTCGAGATAATGGTCAAACGCGGCAATTCTGGACGTGTAGATCGCGATGGTCTCTTAGCAGCTACATGAGCCCTCTTTTCAACGAGCGAAACGTGTAGGCCCTCAGGGGAAAAACCGACATTATAACCGCTTTCTAGCTTAATTACAACATCGCTTGTAGCAGTCGGCATAAGCACGCCAAAAAACTCTTTCCCGTCCTTGACCACTTTGACGTGATCACCGTGTTGTATACCGTCGATTTTAGACATCAGAATAGTCCAACAGGTCCTTTTCCATCATTTGCAGGGCGTTCTGCTGTAACGAGAGGCGTCGCTTTTGAGATCGTAAATGCTTGCTTCTAGCTTTTATCATACGCGCTACCTCACTTTCTGCGGGCCCGCCTTTAACATCCCTCTTAGCAACGTTATTACTGACGTCGAGAGCCTCTCTAACGTCACTGGCTGTTAAACCAAGGAGTGACAAAGGCTTTCCAACATGCCTTTTACCAACTTGATCGATAGTATCAAGATCAAACTTTCCGATTCGCACGACTTCGCCGACAATAGTGTGTGCGGTTCTAAAAGGGACGCCCGTCGTTCGAGCAATGGTGTCGGCTAGCTCTGTTGCCGTTGTGAAACCTACTGATCCCATATCAGCTAGTCGTTCTGTGTTAATGACAAGCGTTTGTAGAACAGCTTGAACAATACGGACACAGTCTATTGCAGCATTAACCGCTTGATGTAGATGCGGCGTTACCTCCTGCAAATCAAGATTATAACTATATGGAAGTGCCTTGCATATCACTAAGCTAGCCGTGAGCGCTCCAATAACAGTTCCCGTTTTTGCGCGCGTAAGTTCAAGCGGGTCAGGATTCTTTTTCTGCGGCATAATAGAGCTTGTCGAAGCAAACTTGTCATCCAATTCCACGTAGCCAAATTCGGATGTGCTCCAGAGTATAAGTTCTTCTGAAAGGCGGCTGAGCGTTATCATAAGGTTTGAGGTAGTTGCTAACACCTCTATGACGAAGTCGCGAGTGCTCACTGCGTCCATCGAGTTCTCAATAATTCCATCGAAACCGAGAGCTAATGCAGTCGAATCACGATCGAGCGGCCAACCAGTAGAGGCAAAAGCCGCCGCCCCTAGTGGCGATTTGTTTGTTCGATCATAGCAATTCTCCGAGCGCGTCAAGTCTCGCTCCAAGGCATCAAAATGTGCAAGAAAATGGTGCCCGAGTGTCGTAGGTTGGGCATGCTGCAAATGCGTAAAGCCCGGCATTACGGTGGACAAGTTTTCAGCTGACCGTTTTAGTAGAGTACTTTGCAAGCGTAGAATGGCATCTTTAAGCAAAAGCAACTTATTACGTACGGCCATGCGAATACACGTAGCAACCTCGTCATTTCTCGACCGACCTACGTGAAGCCAGCCAGCTTGCGCAGGTCCCACCTCATCTGTGAGGGTTGTTTCAATCGCAACGTGGACATCGTCTACGTCCTTCGGTAAATAAGCGTACCCACGCTCATTTATGTAAAGCAGTGTTTTTTTAAGAGCTTTGTAAATCGTTTGTGATATTATCGCCTGCTTATAGAGCATCCTCAAGTGCGCGAGATCGACGAGAATGTCATAATGAAAGAGCCACTCGTCTGCGGCAATGGAGGTGATAAACCGTGACGCTTGCTCATCGAACTCCATAAGACGGCCCTTCCGAATAATGTTCTGCGTCATTACATCTCAGACGAACGGACGGGTATTATGTATTTCGCTTGATAGCATCTAGACAAGACTTTCAACATTCACTAAAGTGAGCGCGTTGCCAACGTTTTCATTTTAGCTATATGCTTCTAAGGTCACGTGCGCAACGAATTCTTCTAGTTCGATGCAAAAGTTAATCTTTGAACCAAACAGACTCTGACTCAAAACTTAAACGATTTGTTCGAATATGAGCAGCTTAGAAGGTAAAACCGTTATAGTAGGTGTCACAGGCAGTATCGCAGCTGTAGAGACTATAAAGCTAATCCACAAGCTTAGGAGAAAGGGCGCAACAGTGCACGTCGTTACGACACCAGCAGCACAACGGATACTACACCCTAACGCGTTAGAATATGCCTCACAGCACCCTGTAATTAATGAACTCACAGGAAAAGTAGAGCACGTCGCTTTTTTAGGGACGGATGGTTCAGCAGATATGCTTTTAATAGCGCCTTGTACAGCAAACACGATAGGCAAGGTAGCACGTGGCATTGACGATACTCCAGTAACGACGTGTGCAGTCACAGCTATGGGATCGGGTAAACCCATAGTGATAGTGCCTGCAATGCACTTATCCATGTATTCTCAGCCATTTGTCAGAGAGAACATCAATCGCTTAGGAGACTTAGTACATTTCGTCTGGCCGCGCCTCGAAGAAGACAGGGCAAAATTTGCAGATACAAGCGAAATCGTGCTAACAGTCGAGCGTCTTCTGTCCAGATGGGATTTAGCAAAAAAGAAAGTGTTGATAACAAGCGGTGCAACAATAGAGGCCGTAGACCCGATTCGTATTCTCACCACAAGAAGCTCAGGGCGAACTGGCAGGGAAATTGCTTATGAAGCTTTTAGAAGGGGGGCTGACGTTACTATCGTGCACCAAGGTAATGCGCAACTCGTAAATCAGATACACGTGGAAAGTGCTGCTGAAATGAGCCAAGCAGTCCTTACTGAGCTTGCTAAAGGATATGACATATTTATAAATACAGCGGCTATCTCCGACTTTACCGTAGATAAACGCGATGAAAAAATTAGATCCGGCCAACCGCTTCATATCGAGTTTAGGAATGTACCTAAGCTTACTAACATTGTTCGAACGAAGTATCCACATCTTTTTATAGTCTGTTTTAAAGCGGAAACTAATTCGACTCCGGATGAACTTGTTGAATGCGCCCGGTCGATACCGGTTGATTTAGTGGTCGCAAACGACGTGACAGTGCGCGGTATGGGCACTAAAGACAACGAAATTTACATCGTTGATTCGGACGTCAAAAGGTATCAAGGTGATAAAGCATTTCTCGCGGTGAAGATTATTGACGCTATTGTCATGAAAATGAACTACTAATGAAAGCATTTTGCCCATTTCACATAACAGGTTTTTTCGCGTTGAAGTCTGACCAGAAGAAGATTTCCTCAATTGGATGCGGCATTGTTATTGCTGACGGCGCCGTAACTGAAGTCTCTGCAGGACTCGGCAGCGTTTATATTAATAGGCGACAAGATCCGGCACTCACCACAAAAACAGTCGCAGCTTTGCTGTCTGGTAAGTGTGCCGATATTAGGACAGAGCTTGCAGGGCCGATGGGCTGTGGACTTGGGACTAGTGGGGCAGGCGCTTTAAGCTCTGCCCTTGCATTAAACGAATTTTGGGGGCTGAAACACAGCTTTAATACCCTCTGCGATATTGCTCAATGGGCAGAAATTAAAAATAACACTGGAGTTGGCGACGTTGTTGCCCAAGCTTTAGGCGGTATAGTCGTTCGTGAGCAAAACGCGGTGCATCAAATTCCTACGCCCCCGCTCGAGATTTCTTATGTCGTCTTTGGGCCCCTCCCAACGCCCGAAATCTTAGCAGACAGAGACAAAATCGCCATTATAAACAAGTTTGGATCGGTTGCGTTACAGAGGCTCTTGAAGAGACCAACCTTTAACGAATTTATGCGCTTGTCAAGGCAATTTTCCTGTGATACTGAGCTCATAAGTCCAAAAGCGCAAGATGCAGTCGAAGCGGTAGAAGCAAACGGTGGTGTTGCATCAATGGCGATGCTCGGAGACGCAGTTTATGCAGTAGACCCCGCCAACGCGCTTAAAGCGTTTGGAAAAGTTAGAAGGACAATGATATTCAATCGTGGCGCCCACCTGGTATTCTAAACAGACTAGAAAATTGACGTCACTTAAAACGAGAAATTAAAGAGACGGATATCAGCAAACTGAATGTAAAACCAATCAAAAAGGTAGATGGAAGAACAACATATTAGTCAAGGCTCGCAGCGCAAACTTCTAACAACAATGTAGTTAATCCATCAATTCAGTCCATTCCGCTGTTTAGAAAGCTAGATTATTCTTCGACTACTTCACCAAAAGCGAAGTTGCGCTTTACAGCCTTGATTTCAATCTTAACTTCGTCACCAATCTTGGTGTGTGGAACGAAAATCACGAAACCACTAATACGAGCTATGCCGTCGCCCTGTTTGGCAATATCT
>DASVJT010000169.1:0-3203 GCA_036385775.1 archaeon | reverse complement strand
AGCCTTTGGACGTGGATGAAGACAAACGTCAAAACATGCCTCGCGCTGTATAGCACTCCGAAATGATTGTCGGAAGTTGTAAGCTTTCAAGAGATGATAGCTTAATGCCCGCTAGATCTATCGCGCATCGGCCGAAAACGTCGTTCGCCTTAGGTCGGTTCTCATTAACTTCAACCAAGACGAGAAGCTTTATAACGATCAGATTAGAACGAAATCTCATGACAGAAAATACCCGACCGCCAGTTCCGCCGTTCACCGAAGAAACAGCAATACAAAAGGTTCGTATGGCAGAGGATGGATGGAACTCACGGGATCCCGAGAAGGTCTCACTGGTATACACTATTGACAGCACGTGGCGCAACAGGGCTGAGTTCATAAACGGTCGCAAGGAGATCGTTGAATTTCTAAAACGGAAATGGGCGAAGGAACTTGATTACCGCCTGATCAAAGAGATGTTCGCATTTCGTGAGAATCGTATTGCGGTTCGTTTCGCGTATGAATGGCATGATGATGCAGGTAATTGGTTCCGCTCGTATGGCAATGAGAACTGGGAGTTCGCTGAGAATGGCCAGATGAAGCGTCGCATTGCCAGCATCAACGATCTGCCGATTAAAGAAGGGGACCGCAAGTACCACTGGCCTCTGGGGCGACGCCCAGACGATCATCCGGGGTTGTCTGACCTAGGTCTGTGATTCTTCCGCGTTGGAACTGCGTTTATGGGTCAACAAACAACAAACGCGCATTTGACGTTCTATAAACCAAATAACAAAAAAAAGAATAGATTAACAAATTTTGAATGCCATCGCTCTCAATAGTTTGTGAGCTTCGGCATTCGAAAACGCGACATCCTGTAATTTGTCGAGCAATTTACGTCACAGATAAAAAGTTAAAGGCCATAGTGTTGCACAAGTCACGCCATTTGCGTAACAGCTTTTTTAAGACGTTAACACGTATCATCTCTCTCGCTAAACATTCGTGGCGTCCTCACATTAACAACTTAGCTTAGGTGAGTCTCCCTCTTGAGTGTCTGAGCGCGCTGGGGCAACATCTTTAGCATCTTATCGCTGTCCCTTAGATTTTGCTCCACTATCTTTGAGAATGCACTCCCGATAATCGCCGCATTTGCCCCGTTGTCGATCACCTGTCGGACATGGGACGGCAGCGAAATCCCGAATCCTGCGGCCTCTACTCCGTGCATCGCAACGTTGTCATCAAGGAATGGACAGAACGTGCCGATCGCATTGCTGCCACCGCCAACATAGGCGATGAGCGCGTCCGGGAGTCGTCCGACCTGACGCGTTACAGACAAGATTTCACGATTACAAACTTTTGGCGTGTGCTCGCGGTCGTACGAATCTTATTACAAATTGAGAATTTAGATGCTACGGCCTCCCCTTACGTAAAAAACGCGCAGCGAAGCATTAATTATGGAAACTCTTCATTAATAAAAGCAGGTAACATTATGAAAGCTGATGCTATAAAGATCACCGATGGCGTCTACTGGGTAGGCGTGCTTGACTGGGACATTCGAACGTATCATGGTTACACGCTGCATGGCACGACGTACAACGCGTACCTTGTGTTTGGTGAGAACCGAGTGGCCCTTATCGACAACGCGTACCCAGGCGCGTCTGCGCAGATGTGGGGGCGTATTCAAGACGCGTTCGAGAAGGAAGGGCGCCCGCTCTCCATAGACGTGGTAGTTCAGAACCACATCGAACTTGACCACAGCGGGGCATTGACCGAGGTTCACAAAAAGTTCCCTGATGCGCCCATCTACATCACCGAAGTAGGAGCAAAGGGGATTAAGAAGCACTTTGCCGCACTCGAGGAGGTGCCATTTACCACCGTCAAGACAGGCGATGAGCTCGCGCTTGGGGGGAAGACGTTTGTATTCCTCGAAGCTTTCCTACTCCATTGGCCAGACAGTATGTTCACTTTCCTAAAGGAGGACGGAATCCTGTTCTCAAACGACGCCTTTGGACAACATCTCTGCTTAACTCAGCGAACTGACGCAGACGTGCCCGAATACGTCCTCATGCAGGCTGCGCAGAAGTTCTTTGCTAACCTTATCACGCCGTCAGCCCGCATTTTGCTCAAGAAATTTGACGAGATCAAAACGCTTGGGCTGCTCGACCAGATAACGGTCATCGCGCCCTCTCACGGACAGATCTGGACCGATCCAGCCAAGATCATCAGTGCTTATACCGACTGGGCCACCGGCAAGGCGAAGGACAAAGCCACGATTGTTTACGACACCATGCATCATTCCACGCAGAAGATGGCCCACGCGCTTGCTGAAGGCCTCATCGCCGGTGGGGCTGACGTCGTGATGTACTTCCTGCACGTCGACGAAAGAAGCGAAGTTGTTAAAGACATCCTTGATAGCAAGATCGTTCTGTTCGGAGCTCCAACCTTATATAGTGAACCTTTTCCGAGCCTCGGTGATCTAGTTTATTATCTACGGGGACTGCGATTTGACAAGACCGGGGACAAGAAGCTCGCCGTTACGTTCGGCTCTATGGGGGGGCTGGGAGGCTCACCTAAAAAGCTTGACGAAGACATTTCTGCGTGTGGCTTTGAGGTGATCCAGGAGATCGAAGTTTATTTCGTGCCGACAGAAGAAGAACTTGCCGAGTATTATGAAGTAGGAGTGCAACTGGCGTCGCGGATAAAAAGTTAAGGCCGAAGCATCTCGTTGGTAACGCAATTTTTGATAGACGTTGCGTACTATTCTTTAATCTGAGTGCACCTGAACCATTTACATAAGGTCCGTGTCTAATGTAATAGGCAATCCGTTAGTTGGAGGTGGTAACTTTGAGTTTCTTTTCCGAAGCAATCGAAACCATGGATAGGGGTGAGTTGGACGCCCTGGTTGATGAGCGCATACGTTACACAGTCCAGTTTGCTGCGGAAAATTCTCCCTTTTATCGTAAGTGGTTCCGTACAAACAAAATTGACCCCTCAACTATTACGGAACACGAAGACCTGCGCGATTTGCCAATCATATCTGGCAAAAACGTCAGAGAAAGGCAGCCCCCTGAGACGGAGGAATTTGAATTCAAGTCCATAGGCTGGCCGGAGGTGTACACCATCCACGAGACCAGTGGCACCAGCGGCAACCCTAAATCGTTCTTTTTGACCTGGGAGGACTGGAACCGTTATGCAGAGAAGTATGCGAGGGCATTTGTCTCTCAAAACTT
>DASVJT010000168.1:0-2312 GCA_036385775.1 archaeon | reverse complement strand
ATTGTAGTCCGGCTGTGGTCGCTTCCTACTGATACAGGCGTTCCAACTGTCGTTGCAGCATCAGATGACGAAAAAATGCGTGATGCTTCTTTGTTGGTTATGGGGGCTGGGAGTCATACCGATCCAGAAATTGCCGCGCTTAGAGCGCTGACTGAAGTGGCGCAGTCGCGAGCGACCCAGATTCATGGCGCTCGTGAAGATACCAATCGCGAATCGATGGCCCGAATGATTGGTTATGAAAGGATGAAAAGGCTTAATAAGCACTGGTTAGAAAAACCACGCGAGACGATCGAGCTTGATGAACTTGAAGATATGGCTACTATGTCTATAGACGGCGACATTAGAATAGTCCTCGATCGGCTGCAAAATGTGGCAGACAGCGTTATTATCTCTGATATCACGGCAACAGCTATTGGAGTTCCCGCAGTTCGTGTAATTATACCGGGCTTTGAGGTCTATTTCTTGGATCGGGAACGAAAAGGAACGCGCTTTAAAGAATGGCGAAATGTGACTGCGTAATATTTACAGGCCCGAGTTTTACTTGGTCCGAAGTGGCTTCTGTTGATCAAAGGGTAAGATGCTGCCCCCCAGCGGTACGAGGGGATATCTTAAAAGCGTCTAAAACGGGCATAACGCTTATCGGATTGATTGACGGCGTTTTTTTTAATCGTGCAGCGGTTTCACATAGAGAAATAATAGAGGCAATTAAGTTGGGCGTGACCGTTGTAGGCGGATCAAGCATGGGGGCATTGCGCGCCTCAGAACTCGACAGTTTCGGCATGATTGGAGTCGGCAAGATCTATGGGTGTTTTAAAGAGGGAGTTATTGAAGCAGATGATGAAGTTGCCGTGGGGTATAATCCAGTCACTTACGAGCCTTTATCGGATCCACTCGTCAATATGCGTGATGCCTTACACGCACTCTTAGACGCTTCAATTGTGAACAGATATACAAGAAACGCTTTGTTTAAGATTGCTAAGAGCCTCTTTTACTTGGAACGAAGCTTTCCATTTGTGTTAAAGACCGCTGAATTGATGGGACAGATAAACAGCAGCGATCGTATTAAGATCGAAACGTTTCTTAGTAGCTATGACTATGATCTTAAGAAACGAGACGCGAAGCTCGTGGTCGAAGAAGTCGTGAGGTGTTGCAATCGACAGCATCAGGTGCGCCCATGATGGACGAATTCGAATTAAACGTTAATCGCCTCTTTGCGGGATATGCCTGCTCAAAAATAGTTGTCTTGGGAATTGGAAATGAACTAAGACGTGACGATGCTGTAGGACTTGCTGTTGTAGATCGATTAAGTTCGTCTATCGATGATTCTTCGGTCATTGTGCTTAACTGTCAAAGCGCTCCTGAAAACTATACTGGGAACGTCAAACGAATTAAACCAACTTGTATTGTGCTCATAGATGCAGCAGATTTCGGGGCTTCGCCTGGCGATGCACGCATCTTTCAGCTCCACGACCTTGAAGAATCCTCAGTTACAACCCACAAGGCTTCACTTTTAACGCTTGGCGAATACCTCCAATCGGAAATAAACTGTAATATCTTTGTTATCGGCATTCAACCAGCAGACTGTGATTTTGGGAGCGGGTTAAGTCCGATAGCGCGAAGAGCGAGCATCGTTGTTGCGGATTCAGTTAGTGCAGCTATAAATCGTATCCGCGTAAAGAAGGGTTGAGGTTACGACTGATGGACACTTCTGAGTTCAGACATCTGCCCTGGATTGTGCCTTACAAAGACATCATTGCTATCGCAGGAACGGGTTGTATTGAGCTTATAGAGACAACGAACTGCTATGGCGGTGCTGCGTGGGCCCGGTATCATTATACTCAAGCGAGTCCACTGATTGTCACAAGTCGCGTTTTGGGAAACACAACCCGCTATTTAATCAAAGAGGGAACGTCTCATCTTAATCTCAGAGCATCTGTATCTGCTGGTGGTATTGAGTCCATAGAACTGTTGAAAGACACTATTAAGGTGACGTACGCTGGCTTAGGAGGTGGCGGCGTGGGCGCCACAATGTGCAGAGCGCTTGCTCACGACGTCATCGATTACGATCTCACGCCAGCAGGGGGTAGCAAGTTAAGTCGCGGGACGCTCACATTGCCAAGAAGGTCTCGCATCATCATAGGGGTCGATGACACTGACACCAAAGAAGAAGGTGCAACGTGGTCACTAGTTAACAACATAGCCGTAATGGTAGACAGCGAATCTCTTCGCTACATCTCTCACGCTATTGTGCAGCTTTACCCTGTCAAGGCAAAGACGAAAAACTGCGTAGCAACTGTCGTCGAGTTTGCAGG
>DASVJT010000167.1:0-1877 GCA_036385775.1 archaeon | reverse complement strand
TAAGATATTAGATTATCTGAAAAAAGGGGTTACTCTAGGTAAACAGTTCTTTAAAAGTAAATCAATCGCACGTGAGCTAGGTTTGAGCACTAACGAAGTCGGCACAAATATAAGCATGTTAATCGACAACTCCGAAAATATCGTCATTGAGAAATGGAGCTATTCTCACGGGACGACTTGGCGGGTGTATTCCGCAAAAGAAGCTTAAGAACGACTTTTTTTAGAACGCTTTGGAGAGGCATTGACTTCGATCTTAGTCATCAATAACTACGGCCAATTTGCCCACCTTATTCATCGTGCGGTTCGTGATCTCAACGTTGACAGCGAACTCGTGAAAAATACGCTCGGCGTAGACGAATTACTCCGACGAGATCCAGACGGTCTGATTTTAAGTGGTGGCCCTACCATGGATCGCATCGGAAACTGCAAGCTTTACGTTAAAGAGATTGACTTGCCTATCCTCGGGATCTGCTTGGGCCATCAGCTTATAGCCGAGACTTTTGGTGGCACCGTTAGTAAAGGCGCCTCGGGTGGATACGCGCATGTTGTTGTTGAAATCATCGAACCAAATGATATTCTCGTTGATATAGGGCCGATAATTAACACATGGGCATCACACGCAGACGAAGTAAATCAGCTGCCGAAGGATTTTGCGCTGCTTGCGCGTTCTGAGATTTGTGAAGTAGAGGCAATGAAACACCTCAACAAGCCTATTTATGGCGTTCAGTGGCATCCTGAAGTGGCACAAACAGAATCGGGAAACGCGCTACTGCTGAACTTTGTTAAAATCTGCGAAGAACGTTAACGCTTCTTTTTTGGCACGGAAAAGTCGATTCGAATTGCACCCGTTGGACAGCTTCCTATGCACGTCGTGCAGCCAAGACAATAATTGGCATCCTTAACGAAGCATTTTCTCTTGCCGTCAATGACTTTAACGCCGTAAACTCGCTGCCCCTTTGGACAAATCCTCACACATTTTCCTGTTCCAGTACACTTTTCCTGATCGATAAAGATTTGAGGCATTTAGCCAGTGTTTCCGAAGAATTACTCGATTTTCTCGTCTACCGGCAGCTCACTGACAAAATCATCCTTATTAAAATGGAGTAACAACTCGCGCGAAGCAGCCTCTACCGAATCCGCAGCGTGCACCAAGTTTCTCACTTGCTCAAGACAAAAGTCTCCACGCAGACTCCCGGGCATCGCTTCAATCGGATTTGTGGAGCCAACAAGTTGACGAACCGCTCGTACTGCGTTAAATCCCTCTACCGCCATTATAATGATTGGTCCAGAGGTGACGTAGTAGACTAGATGTTCGAAAAATGGCTTGTCAACGTGTTCTGCATAGTGCTTTTTGGCCGTCTCAATGTCTAAATTCTTAAATCTCATGGCTCGAAGTTCCAGTCCTTTCTCCTCAAGCCGCGAAATGATCTCGCCAACAAGCCCCCTTTTTACCCCGTCTGGCTTAATCATAACGAAAGTAGATTCAATGTGATCTTCAGACTCCATTTAGGCCCCCTCACGCTTTCTTACGCGCTGATCGACCGGCTTCCGTCCACGCAACTCGTCGCGCAAGACGGCCAAGTTTGAAGTTTTTCTCACATTTAGACGAGCAAAAATTATGTATCGTCCCATCTCGCTTCACGAACATCTTGCCGGTGCCAAGTTCGATAGCGCTTCCGCAAAAGACGCACGTTCGCTTTTCCATCATCTCACCGTGTCATCAGTTTCTTGGCTTCGTGTGACGTTTCGCGAAGCATAAGTATGTCTCCGATTTGAACGGGGCCGACACAATTTCGCGTGATTATTCTTCCCTTGTTTTGGCCTTCGAGGACGCGGCACTTTACCTGTTTCGCCTCTCCGTGCATTCCGGTGTTCCC
>DASVJT010000166.1:0-3563 GCA_036385775.1 archaeon | reverse complement strand
GGAAAATAAAGAGGGGGATAAGGTACTAGAATATTAGTAATAAACAATTGTGATATTAATAATTTTTTAAAAGGAGAATATATGAAAAGATTTAAGACTCAGCAAGTTTATGTTGCATTTATGATGTTAATTCTGAGTGTTTTTTTAATTACAGGATGCGGTGGAAGTGGTAATGGTGCCCTGCTGCTGCTAGAAGCGGAAAGCGGTTCGATCGCCCCCGGCACATGTACTGACGCGGGACCAGCAGTGACTTCGTCAAATCCCAAGGATGGTGATGTGGGTGTGTCGAGAGGCAAAGTGATCACGGTTACCTTCAGTGATGAGATGAATCTGGCTACAGTCACGGATCCACTCACGTTCACGCTCAAGGATAGTGGCGGAGCCTTCGTAGACGGTACCGTTACTATGAATACCGCACACACGATAGCGTACTTTACGCCAGACAGTCTTCTCGATGCAAATACCGTGTATAATGCGACTATTACCAATGCTGCCAAGGACATCGGGAGCACCTCACTTAGCTGTACCTATAGATGGGAATTTACGACAGGAACGTCCAGAGCTGCAGGTCAGGCTCCGGTATATCTTGGAACGGCCAGCACTTACGGCGTTTTTGCCAGCGCTGCCTCGATCACCCTCGCGGTTGATTCCTTAGTAAACGGGAATGTTGGGCTAAATCCCGCTGGTGCATGCAATAACTGTGTTGTGGGTACAACAGTGAAAAACGGGGTGATAGAAAACGGCACACCTGCGGCAATTCAGGCACAAACCGACTTCCAGGACGCGTACAACGAGGCTTCGGTCCGAGCAACCGGCGCTTGCACTCTTTCGAGCCCATCAGATATATCTGCGGCGCAGGCGGCCTGCACTGGCTTTACTCCCGGCCCCACCTATAGACCAGGACTTTATCGCGCCTCAGCTTCGATTGGGTTCACAGGCACGATCACCCTCGACGCCCAGGGCGATGCTAGTGCAGTTTTCATCTTCCAGACGGATGTAGCACTCACGACCGCATCCGATAGCGTAGTTGCTCTGACCGGCGGCGCGCAGGCCAAGAACGTGTTTTGGATAGTCGGTTCTGCCGCGACTCTTGGCGTGAGTTCTACCTTCAAGGGAACCGTAATTGCTAATTCAGCGGCAGTTACGGTGCTTAATGGCGTAAGCCCGACGCCGCTGACGGATGTGGAAGGCAGACTGTTTTCAGGCGGCGCCGCGGTTACAGTGGATCAGTTTGCAACTGTTCATGTGCCCGCTCCGTAAGGCCTAAGGTAGTGTAAAAACAAATTTAGATTAGGATTAAGGGAACAGGTTGCTTCTCAAAATTTAGCCTGTTCCCTTTTCTTTACAGATCAATTAAGTTTTCCGGCTGGGACCGGCAAAGGGGAGAGGTGTAACATTTAATCCCATGTCCCTGCCAACTACGTTGGCGGGATTGTCCTTACAGCCTTTGGCTGCAGGATAGTTCAACTATCCAATTTCAATGCACTGCGTTTTTGAAATTGGAGTTTCACTATTCCTCCTGCGCTTCGAGCCTACAGTGACCTTCAGGTTATTCACTCCATTCGCTCTCAGCGGGAGTCACGATCGCTCCGCTCCTGGGATAGTTCGACTAACGCTTCAAACTTTACTACGTTCGTTTTACCACGGCACTACGTGCCTGGTATAATTCGTCCAGCAAACTTCAGTTCACTTTGTCTCTGAAGCTTGGGTCTCATGATCAGCGAGTCTCAAATCCCACTACACTTCGCTTCGGGGATAATTCCACTTGCGCTTCGAACTTCGCTGTGCTCGTTATACCACGTCGCTACGCGCCTGGTTGAGGTCGGTCGTCAATAGTGGCCACCAAACGTTTCATGCTGCCAGTCTTTTTTCATAGAAACATCGTTCATAAGCAGAGGGAGAGAGATAACCGAGTCTCGCCTGCCTTCTCTGCCGATTGTAGAAAATCTCGATGTACTCTGTAATGTCCTGTACAGCCTCCTGTCGCGTTGCATACCGGCAATGGTGAATCTGTTCATTCTTGAGCACGCCCCAGAAGCTTTCCATGGGGGCGTTGTCGTAGCAATTCCCCTTGCGACTCATGGATGCCTTCATCCCGAACCGGTCAAGCAATGAAGAATACTCTAGGGCACAATACTGGCTGCCCCGATCCGAATGGTGAATCAAACCCGCCGCAGGTCGTTTGACCGTTACCGCCCGCAAAAGGGACTGGCTGACAAGATTCATGGTCATGCGTTCTCCCATGGCATAGCCTACTACTTCTCCAGTAAAAAGATCCTTATGTCCGGCAAGATACAGCCAACCTTCACCGGTGGGAATGTATGTAATATCTGTCAACCAGATCTGGTTAGGCGCCGAGGCCACAAACTTCTGAGCCAGTAGATTCTCCGCCACAGGCAAAGAATGGCGGGAGTCTGTCGTAAACTTGAACCGCCGTTTTTGACGACAGCGCAAACCCAGCTTCCTGCGAATCCGCTTGATCCGATGAACACCCACAACGACGCCATTATCCGACAAATCCCGCTGCAAACGCTCAGGCCCATACGTCTGGCGTGTACGTCTATGAGCAGCTTGTATCTCCAATTCCAGTCTTTCCTCTTCCTGTTGTCGGCTGGAAAGCGGACATTTGATCCAAGCATAATATCCGCTCTTTGTTACATCCAATACACGGCACAAAAACACAATAGGATAGGCGAGTCGCAACTCCTTAATCAACGCGTACCGTTCAGCGACTCCTTGGCAAAGTACGCGGCCGCTTTTTTTAGGATGTCTCGCTCCATTTTGGCCAAGGACAGCTCTCTCTTTACTTGCGCCAATTCCATCTCTATCCCCGTGAGTGGACGCAGACCCTTACCAACCTCTCCAAGATTTCCCGCCTTGAAAACCCTTATCCAGCGCTCTAATGTTGATTTCGGCAAAGATAATCGCTTGGATATCTCCATTACTGATAAACCGCCTTCCGTCATCATCTTGACCGCTTCCTCTCGAAATTCTTTCGTGTATCGCCCCTGCGGCACTCTTTCCATTTCAACACCTCCGTCTTCGTTTCTATCTAAGCATTGGTGTCCATCTTTTTCAACCTACCACAAATTTCCAATAGCCTTTGGCTATTTGGATAATTCGACTAACAAATTTCGTTGCGCTCCGCTTATGAAATTTGAGTCTCATTACCACTTGCGCTTCGAACTTCGCTGCGCTCGTTATACCACGTCGCTACGCGCCTGGTATAGTTCGCCTTACGCTTCAAACTTCATCCCAACTCGTCGGGATTCGTTTTCAGCTTGGCTCACTATCAGCGAGTGTCATTAAGTACCCCTCAACATACTGAGGCTCCACCAAATACGGAGGGCAAAATAATCATCATATACTTTTCTACTATTCTCTCCTATTAATCTAAGACACCGTTATTAAAGGATGAATTAATAATTATAATTCTTCTTCGGCTATTGGCAGGCTATTTGCTCTAACTGTTTTGATAGCCTTTTAATTAATATAAACGGAGGTTCTATTTTATGACGCTTTTAATCATACGAATGAATGTCCTTTCTGAGAAACGCATGGAG
>DASVJT010000165.1:0-13335 GCA_036385775.1 archaeon | reverse complement strand
TGAACAAGCAACAGGCGCACCCGTACGGTTAACAAAACCTGATGTCGAGCTGTTCATCGAAGTGCGGGCGGAACGCGCGTACATCTACACAGAAGTCATCAGTGGAGTCGGAGGACTACCGCTAGGAACGCAAGGAAAAGTAATAGCACTTCTTTCCGGAGGGATCGATTCGCCGGTGGCAGCGTGGCTTATGATGAAGCGCGGTTGCACCATCATCCCACTGTTTTTCGACTGTGTGCCCTTCACAGGCGATGGCGGACGCGAGCGGGCGCTGGCTGTTGTCAAAGCACTCGCAGTGTGGGCGGGGCGTCCTTTGGATCTCGGAATTGTGCACCACGGAGCCAATTTGGAGCAGTTTAAGAGTCTGGCCCCACGAACAACATGCGTGCTTTGTAAGCGGATGATGTATCGGATCGCCGCATTGGTCGCCAAAGAAGAGCACGCACAGGGTATCGTAACTGGAGAAAGCATTGGCCAGGTCGCAAGCCAAACGACCAAAAACATTTTAGCCATCGACCAAGCTGCTGATGTTCCCGTGTATCGTCCGTTGGCGTGTCTTGACAAGACGGAAAGCATAAAGAAAGCGCGACGCATCGGCACTTACCATTTGTCGACAGCTGGTCATCCTGCGGCCTGCGAGGCGACTCACCGACACCCGACTACGAATGCAGATCTTTTCGACCTAAAAGCATTGGAAAAAGAGCTGCCGCTAAACGAACTAACCGCTGCAACATCGGATAGTCTCGTTTGGCAACGAATCTATCCTGAAAAGTCATATCGATGGGTCTTATGTCCTGAGCATTCGAAATAAAAACCCAACGCGTTTGCATCGAGGTGGTTGCTTTATCTACCGGACTGTTATGTTGAGCTGAGTCTACCCTCGTCTATAAACTCTCTTCTTGCGGAACACCGCGCAATGTCCATGCTACCTAATCGCAACCACTGAAGATCCAGAGTAACATAGGCAAATCCAAGCTCCAAGAGCTTATCGACAATGGCAGAGGAATGCGTAATTATCCTTCCGGCATCGAGCTCGTCGACTTCAATGCGAGCGAAGTGATCGTGGTCTCTGACTTTCGATTGCGTGATGCCGACCTCCTTTAAAGCACGTTCAGCATGTCTAAGCCTTTCAATTCTGTCCCCCGTTATGGTCGTGCCATAAGGAAATGAGGTCATAAGACAAGCGACTGACGGCGCATCAACGTTCGATAATCCAAGTCTGCGTGCCAAGTGTCTCACTTCATCTTTGGTGAGACTGAGCAACGGTGATACGACGCTGAGTTCTCGTAGAGCTTTCAAACCGGGCCTGTAAGCGTCAAGATCGGAAGCATTTGTTCCGTCCATGACTGCTGCTAAATGGAGGTCCTCAGCCAAGTCTCGCAGCGCGCCAAAGACCAACTTTTTGCAGTAGTAGCATCGTTCAGGATCGTTGTGCTTCACTTCGAATATCGTTAGGGGATTGAGGGCAATCACAATGTGGCGAATGCCGATTTCGTTGGCGATCGCAGCAGCATGCTCGACCTCGCCGTGATGAAGTGCACCGTTATCTACGGTTATGGCCACTGTCGCATCTCCAAAAGCCAGTTTGGCAAGTGCGGCAACGACCGAGCTATCAGTTCCACCTGAAAATGCTATCACTGCACTTTTATGCAAGCGTATTTGTGCTACGAGCTTTACAAGTTCAATATCTTGATAGTAGTAGTTTCTCTCTGTTTCTTTGGTGAGTCTGATTGACATTGTCTCACCGTTCGACATGATTTTGATTTAATGCTACCGATGATAACAATTCTTGTCAAGATCTGAGCACATATGTATTCCGGTTCACGAGTACCTTTTTATGATCTGAGCGGACGTGAGTTCGAAGTTCAGTCAACATCCTCGCTATGACGATGACAGTAATCGCTGTGACAGGCAGCTATCATCTTCTGCGTAAGACGATGGTTTCGACTCACTGCTCATGACGAAGAGGTAGCTGGATACTGGCAACTTACAAAGATCATTGCACGAGCGGCTGTTCAAAGGGGTAATGAGGGTACAAATGACGGATAGGAGTGCGGAGACGAAAGCTTTTCTTATTGCAGAGGGAAGCGTGGACATCGATGAGCGCATACTTGGGCGCATTACGACTCCTGCATCCGGACCTGGCGCTGGACTGATGTCTTTTTTTTTGCGATTTAACGGTCACCGGGTGCGCCTGGGAATAAAACACGGTTCCCGCCTCAAGGCATCGCTTGAAGGAGACGAAGTGGTCATTCGCGATAACGAAAAAGAGATCGTCCGTGGACATCTAGAAGATGCCATTGCCCATTGCCCTGAACAAGCGTATATCACGGTCAGCGAGGCATGCATATTCAACTGCCAGTATTGCCCCGTCCCACTTCTTGGAGGCTCGGTAAAAGACCAGAGCGATGTTGAAACGGCGATTGCACGAATTATTGCCGATCCGAAGCTCGCTCATAAATTAAAAGCTATAGCGGTGACTTCTGGTGTCGAAGAGTCACCACAGCGCGAAGTTGAGCGGATCGCAGCTATTGTTAGCACTTTAAAGGCGAAGTACGATCTCCCCATCGGCGTGTCCGTCTATCCTACCGAGAACTCTACAAGGCTTTTGAAGGACGCTGGGGCCGACGAGCTAAAGTACAACGTAGAGACGATGGATCGTCAGCTCTTCAAGACGATGTGTCCAGAGCTTTCACTCGAATTCATTATGGGGGCCCTCAAGGACGCCGTAGAGGTCTTCGGCCGAAACAAGGTCTTTTCCAATATCCTCGTCGGGTTGGGAGAGGATGATGACACGATCATCAACGGCATGGAAGAACTCATTACTATAGGCGTGATCCCCATCCTCAGAGCGGTTGTCGAGCATCCGTTGCGGTCACAAACGCGTATGCGACGACCGGATGCAGAACGGCTCTTGCGATTAGCGCGAAAAGAACGCATACTTCTCGACCTCTACGGCCTACGAGCTGATGTGGCTCGAACGATGTGCGCTCCATGCACGGGCTGCGACCTGATGCCCCATCGAGATGTATAACACTTTTTCCCGTAGCTCTCCAACCCCGAGGCATCTATCTCGCAACACCAAAATTTCGATTTTTGACACATGTCGTTTAGTGCTGCGATGCGCGTTGCACGCCGTCACGTCAAAGTATACACGTATTGCGTCTAACCTCTCAATTATTCTAACGTATTGTTTAAGACGTGGGGTACCTTAGTAACGCTGTCTAATATGGGAGACAAATTTTGTTCTAATTGTGGAAAACCATTACTTCAAAAGGACAATTTTTGTCCAGGATTATTTTGTCCAGGATGCGGGAAGTTAACGGACAGAGCTCCGTCAGAGCCCAAAACGCCGTGTGCCGACCGTGCTTTAAAGACTCACTTTACTAACTATAAGAAGACGTGGCGATACTAATTCTGACAGCACTTCGTTTTTGTTAAGACGTTAGTCGATGCGGAAAATACGTCAGAACCTCTTCTGGGCGCTCGGCTACAACTCGGCAGCTATTCCGATAGCGGCGTTGGGGCTACTCAACCCCAACATCGCCGCGGCGGTCATGTCGCTGAGTTCATTCTCCGTGGTAGCTAACGCTGAGACCCTCAGGACAGTACGTCTCGAGCCGAGAAGATCTGCCACGGGTAGAGAAAAGAGCGTTGCCGCCCCGGCACCTTCCGAACCGGAGAAGGCAGGCTTAAACTGCTGTGGTGAAATTAAGCTCCTAACTTCCGAGCTTTGGAGTACGTTTACGCTTTTGATGAATTGAATCGCTCAGCGACGTTTCAGCATTCTCTTTGTCTGATCAATGCGAAAGCCAGCATCCACTACCCCGGTCCAATGACCAACGATTTAGGCACATTTGCGGGAGTTGCTCCTGATCATCTTAAAAGCTGTCCCCCGTGAGCTACAAGAAACCTCATGACAAAATCTTCGTACTGGGCTAAGTCATCTCTTGTTGCCGCAATGCCGTAGCTTGGGTTGCACGGCCAAAGCCGTGCGGGGTTACTATCATATGCGCTCTATAATATCTCTGAGCTGCGACGACGATCTTGGCTGTGACATTGAAAAAGGGTACTTCACTGCACCAGTTTTTGGACGGTTCTATCTGCCGCTCGCTGGAAAGCGTACCCGAACAAGCACGATGCTGATACGCCTATGATCGTAAGCAGCATATCCCGCGGAAACCCCACAGGTAAGTGTATACCGGTGAAGATGGCGTTCAAGCCCGCTAAGATCAGAGGGTTGAATAGAAAAATAGCATAAGAAGCATAAGAAATGAGCAAGAGCGTTGGGACAAGCTTGGTCAAAGAAATCAGATAGCTAGCGAAATAATAGAGCAAAGGCACGAACAACAACACCATTGCGTTCAATACCAAAAACAAGCTGGCGTCAGCGAACGGGCCAAACTGCCCGGCGTTGAATACATAGCTCGGATCACTGAGCAATTGGTGATTATAGAGCGCAACATGAACGGTCATTAGAACAGTCAATAGCAGAGCAGCTCCGAAAAAAGTTCTCCGCTTATCCAGCAATAGCTTGGTATGAAATGTGCTCGCTACAATCCCGCTGATGAAGACAAAATAGTACAAGAAGAATCGCGTATCAACAATACCAAAACTGAGCCTGATCGCCAGAAATAATGCGAATATTGCCGCTGATATTAAAAGCAATCTGACCTTGTTGTTTGATCCGTAGCGCATCATCAGCGGATAAATCAAGTAGCAGAGCAATATGACGCCGACGAACCAAAACATGTAGAAGTCTGGCACGTAGCGAGGGGCTAGAAGGCCCTGCAGTCCCAGTGCATAGATGAGGACCTGCGAAGAGGAAAGTGAAAAATGCGATTGCGGAAGTAGTTTGAATGTACCTACAGCGATGGCCAAAGCAACCAGATAGAGCGGATAGATGCGAATCAGCCTCTTTTTGAAGAAACTCGCAACGTCGCTCCAACCATTAAACTTCCTATTGTTGTAACCGAGGACAAAACCAGATACGAAGAAGAAGGTTCCTAAACCGAGCAGCACGAGATACGTGCTCCAGACGTTCTTCCACCCGAAGAGGTTTGAGTTTAAATAGTAACTAAGATGGGAGGCCACAATCATTAATATGGCCACGGCTCTGACAGCATCGAGTTCTAGTATTCGCTTCCGCGTAGACGAGTGTTTCACCATTTGAACGTTACGAATGGAGAGCGCTTCAAAAGAAGGTGCAAGAAGAGAAAAAAGAAAGGGTCTGATCGCTCTCGAAAACCAAGTCGCCTCGACAGACCCCTTTTGCGTTTATTCAGTTGTCGTATCTCTTTCGTCCAGGTGTCGTTTCGGTCGCGCTATTTCAGTTCTTGAACACTGATTCTTTACTTACTAGGTCTGACGTCTTGACGACAACAGAGTTATTGTCGACGCTCATGTTTACGTGGCTTGGCCAGCACCCGCCGCGCAGATTGGCGGTTCCGATGCTGTTAATCTCGAAGTGCTTACCGCAGTTGCTACACACCACATCGTTGCCAGATTGCGTGTATCCCTTTGGGCCGCAGACGTCGCATGTATCAAAAGCCACATGTGCGTTGCCGTCGGTGCCCTTTACTGCAAAGAACTTGACTGCCGTTCCGTTTGATTTGTAGGTATAGAAGGAAAGGGTACTGCTGATGTTGGAAAGTGGAATTTTAACCACGTCTTTGGCCGAAAAGAGCTCAGTAACCTGCGGGTTGGTATTACCTGCGTTCCCAATGCCGTTTAGCAAACCTCCGGCACCAGACAACACAACAAGTCCCCCGCCTGCAACTAAAACTGCGGCGACGGCTATCGCTGCGAGCAATTTTATGTTCATTCCCTTCTTTTCTTGATCATTTTCCATTTCTATCTCCTCCTGGTTTGGAATCCTGCTCGACGTTCCCGTCGACAATACGGATCGTCCGATCCCCAATCCCGCTTATGTCCGGATTATGGGTGACGAGGACGATTGCACGGCCTTCTTTGTGTAATCGTTGAATCAAGTCCAGCACCACATTCCCGTTCGTTTGATCGAGGTTCCCGGTCGGTTCATCGGCAAGAAGGATAGCAGGGTCGTTGATGAGCGCTCTTGCGATACATACTCGCTGCTGTTCACCGCCAGACAGATGTGCTGGCAGGTGGTCGAGCCGGTGCTCCAAGCCGACGTTTTTGAGGGCATCCACTGCTTTCGTTTCATCCGGGTTGCCGTGGTAATACTGCGCCAGCATGACGTTCTCGAGCGCGGTGAGATAAGGAATGAGATGATACTGCTGGAAGATGAGGCCGACGTTCTCGCGTCTCAATCGCGTCAGCGCTGCCTGACCAACCCCCGTGACCTCTTTTCCATCGATGCGCACGATTCCGCTCGTTGGCAGGTCCAAGCAGCCGATGATGTTAAGCAACGTCGTCTTTCCTGACCCTGAAGGCCCCATGATCGTGACCCACTCTTCCTTCTCGAAGGAGAGCGTTACTTCGTTGAGGGCTCTCGTCCCCCCGCTGTACACCTTTGTGACGTTCTCCAGACTGATCAGTGCATCGTCCATCGATCATTCACCTCGTAACACTATCGCGGGCTCAACCGCCGTCGCGCGTCTTACAGGCAGCGCGCTGGCGAGCAAGGAAACGCCGATTGCGATCGGTATGACCACGGTCAACACCTCCCACTTCAACGGAATAGTCGTCGAAAATACGCTTAGCCCGATAAACTGCGCAAGGACGATCCCTACCCCATAGCCTGTGATACCGCCTATTAGCCCAATTAGAGTAGCTTCGGCGAGAAAAAGCGACGCTATACTTCGGTTTTCGGCACCGATACTCTTCATAAGTCCAATCTCTTTCCGTCGCTCTGCGACACTTGCCGTCATTGTAGTAAAGATCCCCATCGTGGAAGCGAGCAGCGCTACTGCTGTTACGAACGCCATCATGCTCTGGTACTTTTCGAGCATGCCCATCTCCGCGTTGGTGAGTTGCTTGATTGTGGTTCCAGCAACGCCGGGGAGCTTGCCTTGGATTTCCGATGCAATGTCTTCCACCGGACAACGGACGCACAATGCGGAAAGCTGCACCGTGTCCACTTTTCCAGGCCTCGAACTCAAATCCTGAGCCACCGGGAGGTTGGCGAAGATCTGGTTATCCTCGGCGCCACCGCTTTCCACAATGCCTGCTACCTTCAGCTCTTTCACATTCGACGAAGCAGAATTGTTTTGCGCTCCAGCATAGCCGACTTTAAACGAGTCGCCAACAGTGAGATTAAGCTTCTGAGCGACATTAGAGCCGACCATGGCGCTCGTCGTGTCATTTTGATCTGTGATCCAGTTACCAGTGACCTTCCACCACGAGCTTACGTCGGCGATGCCTGTGGTGAACTCAGAAGGGTCTTGGGGCGATACCGGCTGAATGATCTGAATCGTCTTATTGAAGTATGTCCCCGCCATAACGACCTCCTGCGCACTGGGCCCGTCACCGACTGTGACCATCTGGTAAAGAAATGGCGCGAAACCGAGCACATTGGCTCTGTACTGGATTGTTTTTATCATCCACAAATCGCTTTCGTTGATATATTTCTGCTCGGTAACGGATCCCATGTTGATGCCCGGAAGTCCGATCTCTATCGTATTTGACTGAGGCTGCAAAATCAAGTTCGCCCCGTATTTTGTAAATTCTTGCCCGACCTGATCGCCAACGCCAAGCGAAACCGTAAGCAGGGCGGTGACGACAGCGGCTCCGATGAGAACTGACGCGACGCCCATTGCGAACCGCGACTTGCGCCTTAGAATCGATTTCCTTAGGAGTTGAACGAACATGCTTTACACCGACTGTAAACTTCGAGGTAGCGATTCTTCATATAGTTTACGTTAGGTGCAAATGTTGTCGGTTCGCAAGAAACCTTGAAGTAGGGGTATTTACACTATACGTAAACGATGGTGAAGCTTGAGCGCATCAGTCTGCGGAATGAGGGTTTGAAGAAGTTCTTCAGTCCAAACGAGGTAAGGATCCTTGGCCTGCTATGGGAGAAGGAGCGACTGACGTCTGGGCAAATACAGAAGCACTGCGACGATCTATCGCTGGCCTGCATCGCAGGAACTTTAGATCGGCTCGTCAAAAGTGGCTTCGTTGATCGAAGGATAGATACGAGCGATTCACGAGTGCGGTACCTCTACGCCCCGACCTGTACCCAACAGGAGCTCGGCACGAGGATATCCGAACAGGTGGTTGACTGTCTTGTAGACACGTTCGGCGCTACAGTCGTCAGCAGCATTGGCAGATTCAGGAGGTAGGCGTATCGATTGGCTGCAATGCGTTCTTGGGTGCCTGACACAAGCCGGCACGTTGCTGCCTTTTTTAGCGATCTTAGTTGCGGCAGGCGGCTTTTTATCAGTCTTTCTTGTGTGGAAGAGATTTGAACTCCTAATTGCCGGCCAAGCAGCCGTGGCATCGGCTATTGTCGTGGGAATCATTTCGATGAGCTGTCCCATGTTTCAGTGGATTTGGGCGTACCTGGGTGTTGTCTCATTCGGGCTGCTCACACTCAGCTTTGTTCGGTACTGCCTCACACACGAAGGCCAGACGAATCACGCAGGTCTGTTGTCGAACGTCGCGACGCTGGAAGCGCAGTTTGGTATACCTATCCGAGTGATTGACACGCAAAAGATACGAGCGTTTGCACATAGGCGCGCGGCCTATCTGTCCGTAGGGCTGCTGGAAAGGCTTGATGAAGATGAGGTGACCGCCGTCGTCGCTCACGAAGCATACCATGTCAAGCACAGCCCGAGCAAGCTAGTATCGTCGCTAGCGGCACTGAGCTCTCTGACTTTTGTCCCGTATAACGACGAGCATTTAGCTGATCGATACGCCGCAGACATCGCTGGTAAGGATACGCTAGAGCGCGCCCTTCTGAAACTAGAAATCGTGGGCGGCGAACAAAGAATAGAGGACCTTCTCAAGGACGGATAAAATTTGCATCGCGGGCAGTTTGTTTGAACACGCTCAGTCTGCTCGATCTCATCGTAATCACGGCAGATTCCACGCGCACGGCACAGAACCAAGCAACAGAAACAGTTTCGGCATAAAAAAAAGAGTGAACGGCTGCACGCACATTATTTTTAAAAGTATGACCGCGAGGCCGTACAATCGCGAAATTTCTTCTGACAAGCGCTTTAAAGGGGTACATAAGGACGATAAAACATTAGAAAACGAGCTGAAGGCGCTAGCAAAAAAACGCCCAGATTTATGAGACTGACCCACGTGAAATCTTGGTGTATGTCCCCGGCCCTTCTGAGACGAGAGACTTCTTAAAGAATACGCCAAAGCTTACGTTGTGCACTTGAAGGGCATACCCGGAATGGAAAATATCGACCCTAAAAGTATACCTGAAGATTGGCACCCGTTTCTCAAGGGGCTGATAAGTTGGATCGGCGATACCGTGTATGAACTCGAGCAACACGCATTCTATGCAGGCTACTACAAGTCTCTAGCTTTGCCGCGTACCCGTGTATTTATTGCGATGAGTGTATTGCTGAGCAGTCAGAGGGCATTGCAGATATCTCGCTCAAGCGGGCATGTGGGCACGCTGAGAGAGTGCGAATCTCAATGGAGACAGTAGGGGTCGACGTATTTGAGACCGTCAGGAAGATTGGCTTGCCCATAGAGGTAATATCGTGCGAGCGAAATGTATATGGAATGATCACCAACTCGAACTTAAACTCATATCGGCTGCTCCTTGTGTACTGATGCAATTGTTGACCTTGTCAAAAGAGAGACAAGGTTACACTTTTAATAAGTCGGGAGGATTCAGTTTGTCCCTTCTCAGCTCTTCTCACGTCACCAAGTTACTTGGTTAGCCTCGTCAAGCGGCATTGCGGGCGCGACGTGGGCCACGCCAAAGCTGCTGAACGGGCCGGTAATCTTGAGCAGTGATGCTTCATCTGGTGCATCGAAGATTGCCACGGACATATGCCTTCCTATGAGAACGTAACGGCCTATCACCTTAACGTTTTCTGGATACTTAAAGTGCTTCCACAGCTCGCGAACCCGTTCAGTATGCTCGGGATCGAATTTAAACCATAAAATGAACAGCATTTTCTCCACTTCCATTACTTAGTTGAGTTCAGGCACGTTCCTCTTTGAACGCGTCCTTCTCGAGTTACAGACGCTTCGAAGTCCCAGGCAACTTAGGCTCTCTGGTTTTTTACGAAACATCGCAGGAAAATAGCAGTCTGGAATAATAACTCTTTCTCGGCTTTTCCTGTGCCGGCTTTAATAACGCGGCCAGGTTTCCTCGGCGGTGCTAGCTGAACTATCATCATCAAAACCTATACGCGTGAAAAAATGGTCGCACGCAGCACGGAGGTAAGAAAATAACTCAAATCCTTCCGCAGTTTTTCACTTGTAACCATTTCCATGCAAGAGGGGACAAATTGACTCCTACCCGACTGAAAGGTTGTACAGCTGCGACGCGTTCCTTGATCCAGAGCGCGAAATACCTGAAGGTCTTCTTCTAATATGGTCCTCTACAAGATACCAAACATAGGAGACCACTGCTTTATCTCTGACCCAATAGCCTAAAGTATGGTATTAAGCTATGATTTGCGAGTCTTCATCGTCGGGCGTGATCAAAAACCAGGTCACAAAAAGACGCGGGTCAGGTAACACAATCTTTCGAATCAAACAAGGGGATTAAAAGCTTTCAAGAGCTAACTGCCAAAATGCGGCACATCTGAGCGCGATTGCGCCTTATAGCTTCCATTCTTTTTAAAGCCGTTCATGATGGCCGACCCTCAAGCCTATGGCGCTGGCTAGGCGTTCTGTGCTATATTCCCGTCGGGTCACAAGTGAAACAATGGAGACAATCGTGAAGTTGCGCTCGGTGGCTTACGCTTGCCTGCACACTTTAGACGCCAGTTTTTGTCGCGAAAGAAACAATCATATTGTTGTGCGCGCTACTCTTACTGAGCAAAGACTCGAGTTTTGCACGTTTCAAGTCACATTTTTGAGGTACTCATGAAAGGAGATCACTGTAAGAACCTGCAGGAGCTGACAAGAGTTGTAGCAGGTCACGCCATCTACCCTGATGGCAAGATGGTGGAAAAACGCAAGGCTTTCGCCGACCACGTCGCCGCATTTCATAACGATGCTGCGATGCCGCTTCGGGCGGATTTGGAAGGAATTATACTTATGTCAGCCCACCAACCAAATCTTTTTCCGTACAGTGGCGTCGTGCGAAAAGCGGTGCTCGTTCATGCGGTGGCCGAACAACTGCGAAACACGCTCGGCTGTCCCGTTGCTGAGCTCTTTTGTTTTGCGGATCAAGACTTCGCTGAAGAACGGTGGTTCCGAGAGGCACAGCTCCCGAGCGTCAGAAGTCGAAATGGTACGCTCAGCCTGCATTTATCGATTGCTCAAACTTACAACAACAAGATCATGCGCGCCGTGCCAAAGCCAGGAAATGACGAAGTAGAAAAGATAAAAAGCGAAATTCAACGCTGGACGATCGAGTCAAGAAATTCAATTATGAAGCACTGTAAGCATTTAGGACTGCAGGCCCCGGATATTGATCTCTCAACCCATGATGTGTTTGAGGTGATCGATCGAGCCAGCGAAAGAAGCACCAACGCAGCTGATTTTAATGCCTTTTTCTTCGCCTACCTTATTCAGGAATGTGGATACGAAACAGCTTTCGCGCGGTTTTCACAAAGCCAACAGGTGTTCAAGGACGAAATTGCTTTCATGTTGGAACACTTCGATCAGTTCGCAAAACCCATGGTCGAATCGCAGGAAGAATCGCAGGAAGATCCAACTACAAAAACCCACACCCCTATTTGGTATCATTGCCCTTGCAATGGTAAAGCTGACGTCGCGGTGGTTCGTTCACCTGATCAAAAGCTCGTCGCGACGTGCCGCGCCTGCAAGAAGACCGTAGAGTTCAAAGGAGGCATACATCTAGCGCTCGAACAGATGTTGCCAAACGTATCGCTGAGAGCGGAATCAATGCTGATCGCTTTCAGCGGCATCGGCATCACATTTTATGTTGGAGGTAAAGGTGGCGCCGAATACCTCAGCCGAGCAAACAGGATAGCCGAAGAGCTTGGCATGCCGTTTCCCGTCGTTTCGATTTGGAGGCCGAGAGATATATACGGAGGCGTCGGACAGTTGGATGCGATATTAGAGCTGCTAAGGGTAAGATCGGAATACGAACTTATGAAGAATGGCGTAACGTGCGACGCAGCAATCATCGACAACGAATTGGATCTTATTCTCGCGGACGTCGACGGGGCGATATCAGCATTAGACAGTTTAAAGCGTGCGATCGCAACCCGGAAACCTACTGGTTTCAAAGAACAGATCGCGTTTGTCGTTAACATGCAAAATGATCTGAAGACACGATTTGAACGAAACAAAGTCGCGAGAGATCACTCAATAGTGACGCACACAAAAAACACGGTCGGAATGATGCCCTCTATAATCGACCACGCAATAAACATAGGAATGCGTTCGACCGCTGCCCAGTGGTTGAACGCGCTTGAGGGACACATATATTTTGACGAAGATGTGCCCTTAAAGACGAGTACTTCAATGGACGCTCTGTTCGATACGATAAAACAATTGTGCACTAGTGATTTGTTTGAGTACACTGATCTCAAGGATCTGTAGCTAACGGTAATCGCGGACTCGATGCCACTTAGCTCGTGTACTTAAAGAAAAAGGTGTGCATTCCATCGCGATCGCCTATTTAGGGGTAATCCCACAAGCAAATTCTGCTTCATAAAGTAGCTCCTATTCCGGGATGTCGCTTTGAGATGAACAACAACGAAGGGCCAGTGTATTGCGATGAAAAAAGGAACACTCTTCGTTTGTCGCTGAGACTTACACGAATACGGTATTAATAAATGCTGACGCTGGAGTGCAATTTCTCATACCGAGGAGGGATCAAAACAAGCAGCATCCCTTTTCCAGCTTCGTGTTGTTCAAGAGCGACTTAATCGATTATTGCTCCTTTGGAAAAAGCTTGTTCGTGCATGCATAGCTAGAGAACACTTTCTAATCTGTAAGCATCTTGTGACAAGATCTACTTGCTAGCCAGCGACACCCACTTAATATAACCGAAAGATAAGAAAGATGAAGTGTCAGGATCAGACGGACACCATGCGTACACGCAAATTAAGGTGTCAGAAGGGAAAAATGAGAGCCAGTCCCCGGAATTGAACCGGAATATGCCGCTCTGCAGGCGGCTGCGTAGCCATTCCGCCAGGCTGGCATTGTCTTTTTGTCGACACCAAAATATACCAGCTCACACGTAATAACACGACCTATTGTGACAAATTTTGCTTGCACTCGCTCTTTTCGACTGAT
>DASVJT010000164.1:0-2078 GCA_036385775.1 archaeon | reverse complement strand
TAGACGGACGCTATCAACTGGTCAAAGTCACAAAGACCGATACAGAGACACATCACTTGGTGCGCGACCTGTCACGACGTTTGAGAATTAGCCAGAGACGAGTCAGCTGGGCAGGAACTAAGGACAAACGGGCCATCACCGTGCAGCGCATGAGTCTTGACTCGATTTACCTTGAAACACCGTTTAACTTAGGAAACGCGATCGTGGAACCCATTGGGAGATCCGTCAGACCGATTAAGCTCGGGGATCTTGAGGGTAACGAGTTCTCTATCACTATCCGAAATGTTGACGGCGCCAAAGACGATATCGCAAGTTCCATAACAAGCTTTGTCGAAGAGATACATGACGCGCGCGGCGTTCCTAATTTCTTTGGGATTCAACGATTTGGATCAATCCGCCCTGTAAATCACCTCATAGGACGAGCACTTGTTGAAGGAGACCTTGAGCAGGCGGTCATGATGTATATAGGTAAGACTTTTCCCGATGAACCTGAGGACGTCAAAGAAGCCCGACAACGCGTTTTGGATACCCATGATTTTAAAGAAGCGCTTCAGCGGATGCCCTTTCGGTTGCGCTATGAGCGCGCTATGCTGAATCACCTTGCAAAGTACCCAAATGATTTCGATGGCGCCCTCGGCACCCTCTCAATGAACCTACAACGGCTTTTTATCCATTCATTTCAGTCATATCTTTTTAACATAATGGTGAGCAGCCGACTTGCACGTGGTTTTCCGCTATCTACGGGATTTGATGGCGATCGCGTGTGGGTACCAGATCAAGGGCGAGTAAGAACGGTCGTACCAAAGAACGTGGCGGATATGAACCGGAATCTCGCAGTAGGGCGTGCCTCAGTTCAAATACCGGTTCCAGGGTACGAAACAGAGCTGTCAGACGGGATCATCGGTCAGATCGAACAAGAGGTCCTAAAGTCGGAGGGGGTTAATCTAGACGCCTTCAAAGTCGAAAGTTGTCCGCGATTAGCATCAAAGGGCGTTATGCGCAACGTCGCATTACCTGTAGATATAGAGTTTACTGTGGCGTCTGACGAGCTTAACAACGATCAAGTGAGAGTCGACCTGCGCTTTTTCCTCCCTAAAGGAGGCTATGCAACGGCGGTTCTACGCGAAATTATGAAAATAAGGTTGTTTTAGTGCAGGCACAAACACGCTTGTTGATTCTGCTTGTGTGTGCGATGGTCGTGACGATTACCCTACCCGGGTGTGTTACGACACCAACCAGCACGTTAGAAAATGCGAGCACAATATCGACAACCATTTCAGGTAGCGCGGATGGTAATTCGTTGACAACGACCCACTACTTGGTTACGATTGGAGGGACGACGGTGTACGCTGAGGCGGCAAATACGCCTGCAGAGCACGAAATGGGCTTGATGAATCAAACCTATTTGAATGAAAATTCCGGAATGCTATTCGTCTTTCCAACGGAACAAAAACAGAGCTTTTGGATGAAAAACATGCGCATTTCACTCGATATCATTTTTATTACGACCGACAATCACGTGCTTGGTGTTTACCAATCTGTTCCACCATGTACGACCGATCCATGCGTTTTGTACACGTCGAATGCACCGATAAGGTATGTGCTTGAAGTAAATGCGGGGTTTTCTGAGCGACACGGCATAACAAGCGGTGACACCGTCTTTATAGCTCCCTCGAGCTAGGGAGCGGTCGTTTTATAGCGGTTATCCATCGATGGACACTCGTGTCGAATAGGACATGCGAAACACTCGGGAGCGGTTGCATGACAGAACTCGAAGCCGTGCTGGATAAGTAGTAAGTGACTTCTGCCAGGATGAGGAAGCTCCGTTTCAAGCACCTCTTTAGCGATATTCTTTGACCTATCGCTTCCATGGATCTCCTTAGCATTGATGTCAAGACCACGCCGTGATGCGCCGCGCTCGATGAATCCGAGTCTGTGGGCAACTCGTTCCACGTGCGTGTCTATCGGGACGACTTCGTGTCCTCCAGCGTAGAGCAGGACGCAATCAGCGGTTTTTGGACCGACTCCGGGTAGCGTGACGAGACGCTCCCGAGCAAGATCTGGGGGATCGTAAACCC
>DASVJT010000163.1:0-2397 GCA_036385775.1 archaeon | reverse complement strand
ACGTGAAATCGCACGATCTGGCTCTGTGGGACCGAGAACATGCCCGTCGGGTAGGTGTCGCGCAGATCAGTTTTGAGCGTAAATGGGAGCTTTGCGAGATCTTCAAGTGACCGAATATCGTTTGGTGAAATACCGGCCGATGTAAAGCGTTCCTTATAGAAACTGGAGTATTCGAACGCATTTTCGACCAACCGTCGAAGCTTGCGTTCTTGCAGCTGTTTGAGCTCTTCTTTTGGCAAACGTTCGATATTGGGATTCCAAAACTCCATAGTAATCATCCGTTGCTAACCATCGGCACGTATCCTCTGCCATTTTAGTACTTTAACGTTATGAGTAACTGCGTGCTGTTTAATAGCGTTTCTTTGGGCGAACTAGCCCACAAAGGGCGCAACGAGGGGTGGAACAAAAAGCATTGTATTGGCGGCAATGTATCAACAAGTTATATATATGCTAAAACTGATAAATTGGAGTGCAGTGTTAGCTACATTTTGATTTGAAAATGCGCTTGATGCAATGTGAGTGTTCATGAAAGCTATCGAAACAAAGGACTTGGTCAAACGATTCGAGGACGTAGAAGCAGTTAAGGGAATAAATCTTGAAATTGAAGAAGGTGAACTCTTCGGATTGCTCGGACCGAACGGTGCGGGCAAGACGACTACCATCTCGATGCTGTGCACCATAGTGAGGCCCACAAGCGGCTCGGCAAGCATCTATGGACACGATGTGAAAAAAGAACCGGACGTCGTCCGGGGATTGATAGGGATTGTGTTCCAGGAACCAAGTCTCGACGACAATTTAACCGGAAGGGAAAACCTCGATTTCCATGGCCGGCTTTATAAAGTGCCCCGAGGCGAAATAGCAGGGAGAATAAACGACGTGCTCGAGCTCGTGGAACTGAGTGACAAGGCCGACGTTATCGTCAAGAAGTATTCTGGGGGGATGAAACGGCGTTTAGAGATCGCGCGCGGGTTGCTTCACCATCCGAAAGTCCTCTTTCTCGATGAACCTACGCTCGGGCTTGATCCGCAAACCCGGCGGCACATCTGGGAGTATATCGGGCGCCTCAACAAGGAAAAGCAGATCACCATGATCTTGACGACACATTATATGGACGAAGCAGATCAACTGTGCGATCGCGTTGCTATTGTGGATCACGGAAAGATCGTAGCGATGGACACGCCAGATAACCTTAAACACGACGTCGGAGGCGATATCGTGATTATGAAAGTGCCAAATGGGGGTGAGCAGCTTAAGGACAAGCTCGAACAGCTCGATGTCGTCAAGTCAACGCAATTAGTCGACGGCACGCTCCGACTGAGCGTTGATAAGGGCGAAACCGCGATACCGGTCTTTTTGGACGTGGCGCGTCAAGAAGGGATCGCCGTGCCCTCGATTTCACTCCATGAACCGACGTTGGAGGACATATTTATCAAGTACACAGGACGCGAGATTCGGGCTCAAGAAGCTGCCGGCGGTTTCGCAGGGTTCGGTCCAGGGAGACGATAGAGATGCCAAACGGGAGAATAGAGTTCGTGGGTGATATCTATTCGATTTGGCTCAGGGAGATGATCCGGTATGTCCGCGCTCGGTCGCGGGTCGTTACCTCTCTTATTACTCCGCTTCTGTGGCTCATTATATTCGGGTCGGGATTTAGCTCATCGTTGTCGTTCGGTGGGCCTGGTGGTAGCACCAACTACATAAACTTTCTTGCCCCAGGGATCCTCGGCATGACGGTACTCTTTACCTCGATATTTTCTGGAATGAGCGTTATGTTCGACAAGGAATTCGGCTTCCTGAAAGAAATTCTCGTCGCTCCTGTATCACGGACGTCAATTGTCTTGGGAAAAGCCCTCGGGGGGACCACGCAAGCGTCAATACAGGCCCTGCTGATACTTGCCCTTTCCACGTTGATCGGCGTAAAGATATCGGGCCCGCTCGGACTCGCTGGGGCCCTGGCGCTCATTCTCGTAACGATGTTCTTCACCGGGATGGGTTTTGTCGGGCTCGGCATCAGTATCGCCTCACGGCTTGAGAATATCGAGGGCTTTCAAGTAGTTGCTAACCTGCTGGTGCTTCCAATATTTTTCCTAAGCGGGGCATTCTTCCCCGTCACATCGCTCCCCGACTGGATGAAGGTCCTCGTAGACCTCAACCCACTCGCATATAGCGTCGATGCGCTGCGCTACGCGGTTACTGGCCTGCACACTTACACTATAATGCTTGATCTCGCAGTCGTATTCGGCTTCTTCGTGTTAATGACCGTTCTTGGATCCGTTCTGTTTCGAAACGTGCGCTAGGGCAACGTCTCTGCACAGAAAAAAGGAAATTGCGCCCCTGGCAGTGAGCGATCGTTATCCCGGGTTAGATGAACTGTTCCGGATCTCGCTCAAACATCGC
>DASVJT010000162.1:0-5759 GCA_036385775.1 archaeon | reverse complement strand
ACCAATGACTGTGACGTCAGATTTCGTTGACGTCACTTTGATGACGTCGGGCAGTGTCACCATCCCCTTCACTCTATTTTGACTGTCAACAACAGGCAGGCTTCGATGACCGTCTCGCATGAGTTGGCGGACGTGAGTGATATAAGCGTCTTCTCGAACGGTAATGGGTGGCGTTATTAGCTGAAACATTATCGAACTACCTCCCAACAAGATTCACACACAACGCTGCCATCATTATATTCGAGCACGTCAGAAAATTCCCCGCAGATCTCGCAAACGCCGGATGATGTAGATCCACGACATCTCGGACACTTTAGGCGTCCCTCATCTTGCCGCAAATCCTCCGAGAACTCTTCACACTGCTCGCACTCCCCCTGTGTTACGATGGCGTCTCGACGGTCGAGGACGCTCTCCCTATTCATTTGTATCAAATTGTCAAGAATCTGGTTTACCTCAGAAGAGACCTGTATTACATCCGAATCGGTTATGATACCTACAAGCTCCCCGTCGTCGATCACAGGGAGCCGGCGTATCTTTTTCTGAGCCATCATACTTACCGCGTCGTGGACGTCATCGCTACTTTTCGTCGTGATGAGTGGTTTTGACAGAAGCTGCTCAAGCTTTATGGAACCTGGCTTTACGTTCTTGGATATTACTTTCGCGACCATGTCACTTTCAGTGACGATGCCGATTGGTTTCCCATCCTTAACGATTATGATGTTGCCAACTCTGTTTGCCACCATCTTCTTGCCAGCTTCTGCTGCGCTCATATCTGGAGTTGCTGTCACAACAGTTCTTGTCATAACGTCTCTGACCGCTAACCTCGTCTCCATCTGTCCTTCCTCTTTAGTTCTACCCTCTACTTTGCAGTTGGGCACCGCTTCGTTTGTTTTAAGCAATCACGCGCAAGCAAGCCTACGAAGTCACACAGCACAACATTGAACATGCTAATTCTCGCGTCCCAATATTTCAAAGCTTAGGTTACTGCGTCTAGTGATATATTTTCTGGTACGCAACCGCTTGAGTCTCGTAATTTAGACGGGAGGCCAGAGTAACTTTATATGACTAAAAAAAGAAACTAAAAGTCTAACTCTTATAGAATTCCCTGCCGCTAATGGCAATGAGTTTGGCGATGAGGGAGGCAAATATGAACAAAGGGACAACTAATGAGGATAAGGAAGTAGAATTGCTGCTGGAAGACTTACACCATCTGGATTCCGATAAGCGGAAAATGGCATGCTTAGCTCTTGGGAAAGCGAAGGCCGCCAGTGCTGTAGATCATCTAATAGAAGCTCTCAGCGATCAGGAGATGATCGTTCGACAGTGTGCGGCAGAGGCGCTCGGGGAGATTGGTGACCCGAAGGCGGTAGATCCGCTTATCAACGCCCTACAGGATAAAGAGCACAACGTGCGACTTGAAGCTGCAGCTGCGCTAGGTCAGATAGGGGATGCCAAAGCGTTAGAACCCCTCATAGGGGATATGAACGACGAAAATCAAATCGTCCGTCAAAAAGCAGCTCAGGCGATTGGTGAGATTTGCGGGCTCGGTGACTCTTGCGGGATTAGCGAGGTGGAGATGCTCCTCGAGGATCTTAAAGACGAGAGCAAGGGAGTTCGATGGCGGGCATCCGATGCTTTAGTGAAAATTGGCGATCCTTCTATAAATCCACTCATTTCGATGTTAAGCGATACAGACCCGGACATTAAGATAAGGGCAGCAAAAAGCCTTGGAGAAATTGGTCGCGAAAGCTCAATCGAGCCTCTTGAAAGCCTTCTTTCAGATAAAGATCCTGATGTCCGTTATGCTGCATATAATGCAGCTGAGAAAATAAAAAGACGAGAAAAAAACGCTTGAAATCCCGTGATATGTCGCAAGCCTTAGCAGCATTAAAAAATTAAGTTGAGGCACTTGCATAAGAGACAAAGCCTGGCAAAGTGCGAATGAAAGACGAAGACGCAGTTCAAAGCCCGGACACATGCAGAAGCGACAGAATTCCGCCTGGTCAAAAGGTAACTGATGACTGGCCAGTGTTGCATTACGGCTCAATCCCTCGGGTTGACGTATCCAATTGGTCGTTTACTATCTCAGGATTAGTGGAAACAGAGCAGAAGCTGAACTTCGATCAATTCACCTCACTTCCCCAAGCGAGAGTGTTTTCTGATATCCATTGCGTCACGGGGTGGTCAAAACTTAACAACTACTGGGAGGGAGTAACCGCCCAAGAAATTACGGATCTTTCAACGGTGCTACCTGAAGCCAAGTTTGTATTGATTCACGCTGAAAAAGGTTTTACAACCAATCTATCGTTAAATGATTTTCTGCAACCTGACGTGCTTTTTGCCCTGAAGCATGATGGGAAGATTCTTACCGCTGGACATGGTTATCCCGTCCGACTTGTCGCTCCGCGTCTCTACTTCTGGAAGAGCGCTAAATGGGTGACCGGCGTGGAGTTTATGGCTAAAGACAGACGTGGATTCTGGGAATCACACGGCTATCACAACCGGGGCGATCCGTGGCTGGAAGAGCGTTACAGCTACTAGCCGGGCATTGTGTGCACCTCACGTGTGAAACCTCGATGTTGTACACTCGAATCTCTGATTTGAAAGAGCACGTGGGCCTCTTAGCGGAAGGGAATAAACTTATAACCTTTTTTTAGTATTGATAAGCTGATGAAAGTGGTACTCTCCGTAGGTGGGTCAGTCATAGCTCCAACGCTCTCGCAGGAAAAATTTTTGGAGTATGCTAAAGTGATCAAGGAGCTGACAAAGGAAAATACCGTTCTTGTTGTGACCGGAGGGGGAAAGGCGGCTCGGGATTATATTCAAGCAGCCCGCTCTATGGGGGCGAGCGAAGCGGTATGCGACCTTATTGGCATTGCCCTTTCGCGCGTCAATGCCCGGCTGCTAATATCGGCATTGTCAAGCGCGGCATTTCAGGATATCCCACACGATTACCAGGAAGCTGAAACGGCGATGGCCTCATGCAAAGTAGTCGTGATGGGGGGTGTAGCTCCTGGGCAGACAACAGATGCCGTATCAGCAATACTCTCTGAATATGTCCAGAGCGATCTGCTTGTAATAGCTACATCAGTTGATGGCGTCTATACCGCTGATCCTTATATTGACAAGGATGCAAAGAAACTGGATGAAGTCACAACTGGCGAGCTCGTCAAGATAGTTATGTCTGATGAGATGAAGGCCGGGGTAAAGACCGTAATCGACCCGCTTGCTGCGAAGATTATCGAACGCTCTAAGCTATCAGCGGTCGTCGTAGACGGACGTGAACCTCGAATTTTGCTTGATGTTATCGCGGGCAAAAGAGTAGGGACTAGGATAATCCATTAGTCTGCGATAATCCATTGAGCTCGCTTTTCATTTGGGATTAGCGCCATAATAACGCAGAGCTCTGTGAAGTGTGTCCTATCGAGAAGTCCCTTTGAGAAATAGCCGACCGCACCAGTCTTTTGTCCTATGCGCTTATACCGGAATGTTGCTCAATGAAATGGCCGACTTCTCGTCCTGCTGTAATTTGATCGAGCACGTTGGCCGGATAAGTAAATCCGGGAGAAGTTCCGATCGTGTGCCGTGCTCCATCATAGATTGAACACACCTGCATATCAATTTCTACGCTAAAAATGTCAAAGAGACTAGATTCAATACCGACGCCAAAGTCCGCGCTGTAAACAGATGCGCGATCGCGCTCTGCTCGTTAGCGGGTCCAGTCACAACTGCATAACCGTTCGGCTGCGATAGCACGCCTGAATCAACGCTTCGCATGACGACCGTAACCTTCTCAAAAACCTTCGAGAAGTGTTATAGACCGCATATTTCTTTAGCGGGTTGTCTGAACTGACAGCAACTTTTATAGAAGCACCCCGTGCTCGTCGATTTCACCATTGTGAATTCGAGTTGAGGATATCGGTTTTCCATCTTGCGCTAGTACAAAATCGATACATACAATTTTTATCGGGGGGAGTTCGCGCTGTGACCTCAGGACGTTAATCTCCTTTGCTGTAGGGTGGGTATCGGGCGAGACGACGATATAATCGAACTTTTGTTCTAGGGTCGGCCCATAAGGATCACTCAGCGCGACAATCAGTGGGGCGGTCCCAGTTAACGTCTCGATGTACGCGATTAATGATGTTTTGCGGTTGTTGTACGTGTTGACCACGTGAAATTTTTTCCGTGCCATCTCATCAGAAACAAGCCCGATAGTCACTTCGCCCAGCGTATGAGCCTTTTCCAGCAGCGCTTTATGGCCGTCGTGAAGCACGTCAAATGTCCCACCGATCGCAACGCAAACCATTACTCTCGGTCATTGTGTTAGCTGGTATTTAATATAGGGTACTAAGGCACTCGTTGCCTTTTTGAACGTTAAGAAGCATTATGCCTATACCGAAGAACAGAGAGGGAACTGATGAAAACCAACTTTGAAGGCGTGTTCATTGCACCAACTGCGACTGTGATCGGAAATGTACAGATTGCCCCAGGTTCAAGCGTCTGGTTCGGCGCGGTTTTAAGAAGTGATATGGCCTTGATCCAAATCGGTCGAAATACAAGCGTACAGGACAACGCGATTATTCACGTGAGTGAAGGAGTTGAGACGATTATCGGAGATCAGGTTACGATTGGACATGGGGCGATCGTCCATGGGGCTCAGGTTGAAGATACCGTTTTAATAGGGATCGGCGCAATCGTGCTAGACGGTGCAACGGTAGGGACAGGGTCCATCATTGGCGCAGGTACTGTGGTGACAGAAGGAATTGAGATACCAGATCGGAGCCTTGTTTTAGGCGTTCCAGGAAAAGTTGTTAGGCAGGTGACAGCTGAGCAGCTGAGGTCAGTAGAGGCCAACGCAAAAAGTTACGCCGCGCTCACGCAGCGCTATCTAAAAGGTGAAAAGCAGCAACGGGCGAAGTGAGGGCCCACTCTCATTATCTTCGATCGACGTTTACATGCGGACTTGAATTCCGCGCTCCTGTAAGTACTGTTTCAAAGAAGCTATGGGTATCTCCCTAAAATGAAAGATGCTTGCTGCAAGACATGCATCTGCTTTACCGTCGACAAAACCTTCATAGATATGCGCTGCAGTTCCGGCGCCTCCAGATGCAATTATCGGCAAGTCGATAGCCTCAGATATCGCCCTAGTGATAGGGATGTCGTAGCCATCTTTTGTGCCGTCTCTGTTCATGCTCGTTAACATGATCTCACCTGCACCGAGCTGCTCACCTTGTATCGCCCACTCAATCGCATCGATTCCAGTCGGGCTTCTTCCACCGTAAGTCACAACTTCATACCACGCGGGCGTACCATCTTCGAGGTGCACTATGTGCTGTCCTTTTTCGACATCTGCGTGGCGTTTACAATCTATGGCTAAAACAATGCACTGTGAACCAACCGTTTCAGCTGCACTCTTTATGAACTGTGGATTCTCGACAGCAGCAGTGTTTACCGCTATCTTATCCGCGCCAAACCGCAACGTCTGGATGACGTCGTTTAGGGTCCGCACGCCGCCACCGACACAAAATGGGATGAATACTTGATCCGCCGTATCCTTGACTATGTCGAGCATCGTCTTCCGTTTCTCATGTGAAGCGGTAATGTCGAGGAAGATCAATTCGTCGGCTCCTTCTTGATCATACCGCTTAGCGAGCTCTACCGGATCTCCAGCATCTCTAAGCGAAACGAATTCAACTCCTTTGACAACTAGCGCTCTGTTACCATCGCCGTATTTCACGTCAAGACATGGGATAATGCGC
>DASVJT010000161.1:0-2313 GCA_036385775.1 archaeon | reverse complement strand
AATAGCAAGCTTCACGAGCCCGATTAGGTTCTTCGACTCGTTCTTTAAATAGTGATCTATAATGAACAAAACGGGGATGGTCACAATGAGCTTGAGCGGATACATTACAAAGGCCGTACCCGTTGCTTCGATAAGAAAGTTTGGGACAACGTGCTTTTCAGCATAGGGGAGGAACGTGAGGCCAAGCGACGTAGCCGTTGCGTCGAGCAGTTGTCCATCTAGTACCAAAGCATTCACGCGATCCTTTAAAAGAGCGAAGTTTAACAAGCGGGCGCCTGCATATACCAAGAAGCTGAGGGCGATGCCTACTGATAATATGAGGGCGAAAATCCATATATTAAACGACACTGCGCTTGTATAAAGGAGCCAGACATTTATTGCACTCCACGCGACGCCGATCATCGCGAAGGGCCAATAATAGTTGATGTGAACTGCGCGGTTTAAACCAACCGACAATATAAGCGCCGCGACGCACACAAAGAATATTAAGAAATAGATGAGCGGCGTGATGAGGAGGTATTTATACGGCGCTGCAACAATGCCTGCGTCTTCGACGACTCGCAGCGACCCACCCGCAAAAATATAAGGGGTTACTGCGAAGATGAAAACCTCATCAACGGTAATCTTAAGCTTATCTAGCAGCTTAACGACCCCAAACAGGCTGAGGCCCAAAATGATTGCCCAGGTTATCGTGTTTACGGGGTTGTAGCCGGAGTCATAGATGATGGGGTTTAAATAGTACTCGTTTATAAAGTTCCCTAAATCGACTGCCAAATGATCACCAATGAAAAGATGGATGTCGTTCCCTAGAATAGTGGTAATGGAGCAGGACGCTATACGCGGTACAGCCAACGTGCTTAAGGAACTTAAACTTGCTGGGGACGGGTTAATAGTTTGCGGAAAACATACGTGTACATTTGGGCGACAGATTGCGGGCCTCTTAGAGAACGAATACCCGGCCGAGGTACTTGTTGTCGGTTCTGCCACGATGGACGAAGTTGAACATGTCGCAAGTCACGCTCGAGATAAAAGCTTTATCATCGCGGTTGGCGGCGGAAAGACGATTGACATCGCTAAGATCGCTTCTAGCATGGTGAATTTACCTTTCATAAGTGTACCTACGGCTGCAAGTCACGATGGAATCGCCTCGATGCGCGCATCAATACGTTTTAGTGAAGGGACTCAGTCTATTGAAGCTCAAACCCCGCTTGCCATTATCGCAGATACGAAGATCATAGCTCAAGCACCGCATCGGCTACTTGCCGCAGGATGTGGAGATATAATATCCAACTATACGGCGGTCAAGGACTGGGAACTCGCAAGGAAGTTGCGAGGTGAGGAGTTTAGCGAATATGCTGCGGCGCTGTCCCTCATGTCTACCGAGATAATCCTAAATTCAGCCACGCAAATCAAGCCCAATCTCGAGGACTCTGTTAGGCTCGTGGTAAAAGCCTTGGTTTCCAGCAGCGTAGCGATGAGTATTGCTGGATCTTCTCGTCCAGCATCAGGTAGTGAGCATAAATTTAGTCACGCACTCGACGCCATAGCGCCTAAACCGGCTTTGCACGGCGAACAGTGCGGTGTTGGCACGATTATGATGGCATATCTACATGGGGGGGACTGGCAACGGATACGGCAAGCCCTTCAGAGCATCGGAGCTCCTGTCGATGCTCGCGGTCTCGGAGTCGATGATCAATGCATCATTCAGGCACTACTTCGTGCAAAGGACGTTCGACCGGAACGATATACGATTCTTGGCGAAGGATTGACGAAAAAAGCCGCAAAAGAGTTAGCAAAGGTCACGATGGTGATTGAGTAGCTTTGTTGATATCTTTATTATCCTACAGAATAACCTACTTATGTAAAATTGCGTTTGCGTAGATTGAATGGGACTGATAGCATGGCAAAAGGAAACGCGAGCATAACACTTATTGGCGTCGGTGTGGCCAAAATAGGCACAGAGTTTGTATTTAATGGACCTGTGAACGAATGTGAGACGTGCAAGCTCAAAAACACTTGCCTGAATCTTGACGTTGGGCGTCGGTATAGGATAATAACCGTGCGTGGGAACGTTAAGCACGATTGCGCCTTACATGATTTAGGAGTTAAAGCCGTGGAAGTAGTCGAAAGCCCCAGTATAGTCGCAATTGACGCTAAAAATGCGTTTGTCGGCTCGAAAATCTTGTATAAACAAAATGAGTGTGGGGTATTTGACTGCAAGATCTACGAATTGTGCCATCCTGACGGCGTGCGGGAAGAAAGGCTCACGATTTCTGCGGTTCTCGGAGATGCGCCACAAGCGTGCCGCGAGGG
>DASVJT010000160.1:0-2664 GCA_036385775.1 archaeon | reverse complement strand
CGACTGAGTCATCAACTTCGTCCTTGAAGCGAAAGCCGAAGTGAAGTCTTTTCGTCGTCTAACGCTATCGCTAAGCGCTATGAGCTTGGCCAACTGAAAGAAATTTTGCACTCTTTTATCGGCAGTGGATGACACAGGGTTTAGAGTTGCTTCCTCGAGCGCTATATCCGCGTGCTCTATTTTTGGTAGCTCTTCGCAGTATGTTCGAATGCTCCCGACGACTTCGTGCGACGCAGTTTTGACTTTGCTTTGTAGGACGCAAAGAGGTGAGGCATCGAGGCCAATGCAGTTTACGCCGAGCAACTGTGCTTCTAGTGCCGTTGTTCCGCTTCCGACAAAAGGATCCAAGACAGTATCTCCAGCCTGTAGGCCAATAATGTTGAGCGCTGCCCTAATCATCTGTGGGTGGAATTTTCCCTTGTAAGGATACATCCAATGGGTAAGATACTGGTTGACCGAACGCGTCCTATTTTTTCGCGAAATTAAGGAATAGTCGGAACTCGCTCCGTTGATCGTCTTAAAATATGCCACCCGTCTTCTGAGTCGCTCATCATCTATCACGTTAAGAAGTGTGAAACGTGAAAATTCATCCGTAAGCTTGAATGCAGCGCCCAAGGAATAGAGCTCGAGCTGCGCTAAGATCAGTTCATAGATAAACTGGACGTTACTGAATAGCCTTGCGCTGCCGTTTGATGGGTGTTTTTGGTCGTCCGAATGTGGGACTATCTTTGAGTTGTTCAACGCACCTCACTCCCTTCTCACCATCTTTAAGACCAGAGATAGAAGACGTAAGGGCTTTGTCGTGGTTCTAATCTCTGATTGCTCATATTTCTGCTATCTGGCGCAATTCAAGAGGTTTTAAACGCCTATGCATTTAAAACCGATGTAAAGGTCTTTTTTGGGAGTAGAACAAATAGAAGCTACAGTCAGGCTCGAACACTGCTAAAACACGATCAGTGACGTCGAATGATAGAACGGTTATATCTCCTGAATGATAATCCTGCACGTATTGAGTTGGCTTTTCAGCTAGCACAGCGCAATCAGGTGCGTACTCTCGTGGTTTTGCAGAATGTATATATGTGCGCGACATGAAATTGAATAGTATGCAATCGAGTACCGCAAGCGCTACAAAAAGCACACCAGCTGCGCAAGGAATGCCGTTAATCGGTGATAAATTCCCGCAAATCGAAGTACAGACGACCCACGGTAAGATGACCCTGCCAGATGCTTTTAGCGGCAAGTGGTTCGTACTTTTTAGTCACCCTGCAGATTTTACACCGGTGTGCACGACCGAGTTTGTGGCCTTCGCCAAACGGTATGACCAGTTTAAAAAGCTAGACTGCGAGCTCATCGGACTTTCCATTGATCAAGTCATCTCGCACATGAAGTGGACCGAGTGGATCCAACAAAACTTAGACGTCGAAATTCCTTTCCCAATAATTGCAGACACGGGCAAGGTCGCTTCGATGCTGGGAATGATTCACCCAAATAAGGCGTCGAATACCGTGCGCGCGGTGTTCATTATCGATCCTAAGAGTACCGTTCGTTTGATAATCTATTATCCGCAAGAAGTCGGTAGAAATATAGACGAAATAATCAGGGCCGTGAAAGCCCTCCAAACCGCTGACAAATATAGCGTCGCAATGCCCGCGGGATGGCCTCAAAATGAGCTTATCGGGAATAAAGTCCTTATTCCTGCGCCAGCCGACGAGAAGACGGCCAAAGAACGTGTCAAGATGTATGACAATTATGACTTTTGGCTGTGTTACAAAGAGCTCGAAGAGTAAATCAACGTCAGTTAAACAGCGCTTAAGACTAAGAGCTCCAAGGGGGCGAATGGCGTCACAAGCCGTGAGCGCACAATTGAGGATTCCGTGATATATAAGAATCAAGATACTCATGATAAGACCCGCCTAGTCTACCTCAAACCGGCCGACCTAGTTCGAAGACTGCAGGAGGAACCGCCACTTTTCGTGCTCGATGTTCGTGATCCGCCCGAACTTGCGGGCGAGTTAGGACGATTGCCTAGTGCGGTGAATATCCCGCTTCATCAGCTTAAGCAGCGCTTGGGGGAGCTCTCGACGCGGGAAAGGGGAGATATCCTCGTAGCGTGCCGCTCTGGCAAACGCTCAGAAGCTGCAGCTCTAATGCTTCAGGAATCAGGTTTTGAGCGAGTCTTTGTTTTGGAAGGTGGCATGAAAGCGTGGCGTAACACGCAGCGCTGAACGTAAAGAGACGACTCTGCTTAGCGTAGACGAGTCTCTTTTCGCAAAGATTTTGCTACATAGCCACCTAAACGTCTAAGCGGTATTTTACAAGAAGCATCCAGCCTTTTGTAATGCACGGCTTTTAGTTCAACCGAACTACGCTCGTTTGGACGAAAGCCGCACTAAAGCGGATATGAGCAAATTGTTTCCATCCACCTAATGCTATCCGCGCTCGAGCGGATATCCGCGGCTTTTCCAAGCTCTTAATGCGCCAAGAACGACATAAACGTTTACAACTCCGAGTCTCGATAAAATGCTTGCGGCAAGGCTCGCGCGCCCTCCCCACGCACAGTGAATTGCGAGGGGTTTGTCCTGTGGTATTTCCTCAAAACGCTGTTTTAAATGGCCGAAAAAGAGGTGCGTGGCTCCTTTAATGTGCCCCTCTCGCCACTCCGGC
>DASVJT010000159.1:0-3163 GCA_036385775.1 archaeon | reverse complement strand
TTTTTTATAAATTAAATTTGGCAACTACCTACTCTCCCACACACCTGCGCATGCAGTACCATCGGCGTACTGGGGCTTAACTTCTCTGTTCGGAATGGGAAGAGGTGTAACACCCAGGCTATAATCACCAAAATTAAAACTGATTATCAAAAATAAAGAAAGAAGGAAAGAACTGAGCCAAAATATAAAGATCAGGCAATCATTAAAATGTGAATAAAAATTTAATGGTTAAGCCTCACGACTTATTAGTACTGCTCGACTGAATGTATTACTACACTTACATCTGCAGCCTATCGACCTCGTCATCTTCGAGGAGTCTTTAGTCCATAAATGGAGGGATACATAATCTTGAAGCGTGCTTCGCGCTTAGATGCTTTCAGCGCTTATCACAACCGTATATAGCTACCCAACTATGCCGCTGGCGCGACAATTGGTGCACTAGAGATACGTTCATTTCGGTCCTCTCGTACTAGAAACGACCCTTCTCAAGTATCCTGCGCCCGCATAGGATAGGGACCGAACTGTCTCACGACGTTCTGAACCCAGCTCACGTACCGCTTTAATTGGCGAACAGCCAAACCCTTGGGACCTTCTTCAGCCCCAGGATGCGATGAGCCGACATCGAGGTGCCAAACCTTACCGTCGATATGAACTCTTGGGTAAGATCAGCCTGTTATCCCCGGCGTACCTTTTATCCTTTGAGCGACGGCACTTCCACTCGCTACCGTCGGATCACTAACTCCTGCTTTCGCACCTGCTCGACTTGTAAGTCTCGCAGTCAAGCTCCCTTTTGCGTTTACACTTGCCGCATGATTACCAACCATGCTAAGGGAACCTTTGAGAGCCTCCGTTACATTTTAGGAGGCGACCGCCCCAGTCAAACTACCCGCCTAACACTGTTCCTGATCCTGATTCAAGGACCGAGGTTAGAATCCAAATAAAGCAAGGGTGGTATTTCACAGTTGGCTCCACCGAAACTAGCGTCCCGGCTTCACAGCCTCCCACCTATTCTACACATGCTTTACCCGAACCCAATGTTAGGGTGCAGTAAAGGTGCACGGGGTCTTTCCGTCCATATGCGGGTAACCGGCGTCTTCACCGGTACCACAATTTCACCGAGCCCGTGGTTGAGACAGTGCCCAAATCGTTACACCATTCGTGCAGGTCGGAACTTACCCGACAAGGAATTTCGCTACCTTAGGACCGTTATAGTTACGGCCGCCGTTTACTGGGGCTTCGATTCAAAGCTTCGGATTGCTCCTAACCTCTCCTCTTAACCTTCCAGCACCGGGCAGGTGTCAGTCCGTATACATCGTCTTGATTGACTTCGCACAGACATGTGTTTTTGTTAAACAGTCGCTTGGGCCATTTCACTGCGGCCCCTTTCAGCTAAAGGAGTAAATCCTCTCACCTACTTGGGGCACCCCTTATCCCGAAGTTACGGGGTTAATTTGCCGAGTTCCTTAACCACGGCTCACTCGAGCACCTTAGAATACTCTTCCCGTCTACCTGTGTCGGTTTGCGGTACGATCCGATATATTTCTCCCGTACGAAGATTTTCTCGGCAGTATGATTACGGTTAGTTTATGTCCAAAGGACTCCCATTCGCATCTCAGCCTTAAGAAAGTGCGGATTTGCCTACACTTTCAGCCTACATGCTTAGACCGCCTAATCCACCAGGCGGCTAACCTTCACTTCTGCGTCCCTCCTTACGGTCGAACGAAATATACCAGGTACAGGAATATTAACCTGTTTTCCATCACCTACGCCTTTCAGCCTCGGCTTAGGGATCGACTAACCCTGAGATGACTAACATTGCTCAGGAAACCTTAGACTTTCGGTGTGCAGATTTTGCATCTGCATTATCGTTACTTATGCCAACATTTGCTTTTCTATACGCTCCAGCATGGCTCACACCACACCTTCGATGCCTATAGAATGTTCCTCTACCGCTCCTTGCGGAGCCCATAACTTCGGTATACAGTTTAAGTCCCGCTAATTGTCGACGCCTGGTCGCTTGACTAGTGAGCTATTACGCACTCTTTAAATGAATGGCTGCTTCTAAGCCAACATCCTAGTTGTCTGAGCAACCGGACATCCTTTCTCTGTTAACTGTAATTTAGGGACCTTAGTTGATGATCTGGGTTGTTTCCCTTTTGGCAATGAAGCTTATCCCCCACTGCCTGACTCCCGAGAAACATTTATACGGAATTCGGAGTTTGTCTGGGTTTGGTACCGTTGTGACGGCCCTAGCTCAATCAGTGCTCTACCTCCGCTAAACTTTTACTCGAGGCTAGCCCTAAAGCTATTTCGAGGAATACGAGCTATTTCCGAGTTTGGTTGGCCTTTCACCCCTACCCTCACCTCATCCAAGCAGTTTTCAACCCGCACTGGTTCGGACCTCCATGAGGTTTTACCCTCACTTCATCCTGGACAAGGGTAGATCACACGGTTTCGCGTCTACCGCATGCTACTTAATCGCCCGATTAGGACTTGCTTTCGCTACGGCTTCATTCTTTAAGAATTTAACCTTGCAACATACGAGTAACTCGTTGGCTCATTATCCAGAAGGCACGCTGTCATCCTAATAAATTAAGACTCCAACTGCTTGTAAGCATACGGTTTCAGGTACTATTTCACCCTCCTATTAGGAGTGCTTTTCACCTTTCCCTCACGGTACTGATTCACTATCGGTTACGAGAGAGTATTTAGTCTTAGGAGATGGTTCTCCCGGATTCCCACAAAATTTCACTTACTTCGTGGTACTTGGGAACGTTTTCAAGAGAGTTATATTATTTTTACTTACAGGACTATCACCTTCTATGGTTGAACTTTCCAGAATATTCAGTTAATAATATAGTTTTTTACTCTCCGGCTTAGCTGTAATTTAGCCAGAATACGCCCCGCAACACCGGTAACACAACGGTCACAGCCTTTAACATGTTACACGGTTTAGACTGATTCCTTTTCGCTCGCCACTACTAAGGAAATCACTATTGTTTTCTATTCCACCAGGTACTTAGATGTTTCAGTTCCCTGGGTTGTCTTCATGCATCCTATGAATTCAGATGCAGATTCCTCAACATTACTCGAGGAGGGTTGCCCCATTCGGAGATCCCCGGGTCTTAGGTTATTTCCACCTATCCGAGGCATATCGCAGGTA
>DASVJT010000158.1:0-5235 GCA_036385775.1 archaeon | reverse complement strand
TGCGGGAATTCCGGCATTTCGCGAACTCGGCAGGTGCGTAACCGTTCTTAATGGAATAAAGCGTCATTTTACAAAAAAACCGATAGACTGATAGTAGAAAGTAGAATGGTATATTTAGTATTTCCTGAACTGCGCAATCTGTCGCGATATAGCCAACAACTTTCCGTTTTCATCCCAGAGTTCGCCATCTTCTTCCACAATGTCTGATGTCAGATAGTGAGAACGGAAGACCGCTTTTATCCACGCAGTATCCGGCAGAGATCTGACACTTACCGAGTATTCGACGGTGGGAACCCACGCCACTATTCCGTGGCTGGCCAGCACCGGCGGCGGAAAAGAATCCGCCATTAAAAGAAGAGAAAGAGCATCGCAAGGGCGGTCATCCTTGAATTTTATCCATCCTTTTTGTTCGGAGCGCGGCGATAAAATCCCTTCGCTTTTAAGCCATCCGGAACAGGACGGCGCCATTAACAAATCCATTTGATTAAACAGCGTGTATGTAGGCAGTACCGGAAATGAAAAACACTTTTCCCGCACGGGCATATCCGGCGCTTCCTTTTCATACCGGTTCGCGTCCTTATCACCTTTTTTTTCATACATAAACGTTGCCCACGCTCGCGTTCTTTCAGTGCCGTCCTGAATCAGGCTCGCCTGGTATCGGTTCAACTGTTTTCCCACGGCAATCGTTTCCACCGTTACTCTGGATTTTTTTTCCGTCTCGCATTTGGTAAGAAAGTTTGCGGTGACAATGACGGGCCATTTTTTATCACTATTTTTTTGCATGGCCGCCGCCAGAAAAGCCATCAGATAGCCACCGTTGGGATTACCATTGATCGACCAGTTGGGAGCGATAATTCCTTCAAAATTAAATTCGTCTTTTTGCTCCAGCTCAACATCTTTATCGAATATATACATTATAACACTTTAGTTATATTTACCGCCTGCGTCATTTCCGGCTTTTTTCCGAACAGGGAATGCAGACTTGTCGTCCATCGTTTAACTTCACCATCTTTGTCGCCATAGTCATCTCGCCGCAAATGGCGCAAGGTTCAGACGGCGCAAGCGGCGCATAAAGAGGCTCCTCGAAGGGCATTTCCGTGGTTGTAAAGATTTCCGCGAAAGGACGCGCCAGCAGATCATCCACCTTCAGACGCTTTAAATTCCGTTGATCATCTTCCGATGCTGTTTTAGCGGCGACTGCCGCATCCAACCTGTCAAACTCTCTCTTGGATTTACCTGTGTAATCGTAATGCGTCTTACGGGAAAATCTATAAGCCTGACGTTTGGAGCGGCTAAGCACCGTATAGGCATTCTTCCCGAAATTTTTGATGATCAGATTTCCTTTACCAGCCACAGTGCCCAACATTACCTGAAGAGCGTCGACGGCACAGGAATCGTTTTCACAAATGGCAACTACTTCCTCATCAACAGATCGATTGAGGTCCATCAATTTCATTGCCTCTTTGGCCACCCGGTAACCGTATATCAGGCCGGGGCAGATATGCCCATGAAATTCTACGCAACTTTTGAGATCTTCAGTCATCTTCTTTTCACTGTCTGTGTTTGGCATAAACTTCTCTCACAAAATACATATCGGTGCCGCAACGTTTATTTCCTTAGATTGTTTTCAACACCAATTTGTCCAAATCAAAACGCGGTCTTGCCTTGGGTGTTTGATCGGGATGTCCTACAGGCAGAAGCACTACCGGATAGATACTTTCGTCCAGCTTCAGATATTCTTTTAATTTATCCCGGTCAAACCTTCCCAGCCAGCAGCTGCCCAGACCAAGATCAACAGCCTTAAGAACAATGTGCTCCACAGCAATCGCTACATTCATGGAAAGATAGGCCTTCGCCGCTTCGCTCTCCATAACAGCGCTGGCGTAAGGTGACGCGCTATCAAAACTCACGTCTACTCCATCGAAGGCACCTGCTTCCAGCAATTCTCCCATGCGTTTCTCTCTTTTGGAAATTGCCGTCAGGTCGGCGCAGCAGACAAAAACAACTGAAGCTTTGACAATGAACTTGTAAGGTGTGCACTGGCCGAGAGCCTCTTTCGCGTCCTGCGATTGCGCAACAATAAAACGTGCCGGCTGAAGGTTTGATCCCGAAGGGGCGAGCCTTGCGGCATCCAGAAGCAAGCGGACGGTATCTGCTGAAATATCCTCCTGCTTGAATTTACGAATGCTCCTGAGTAAAGCGATAACGTCTGATAATTCCATTTTGCACCACCATGGAAGTATTTTGAAGCGAACTTTACAACTTCCCGTCAGGCAAGTCAAATGAGGATTACAATAATACTAGCTGATAATGAGACTCAAGCATCAGAAACAAAGTGCATTGAAGCTTGCTGGACGCAATGAGACTCAAACTTTAAAAGCGCAGCGCATTAAAGTTTGTTAGTCGAATTATCCAATAGCTAAGCTATTGTAAATTATCCCCGAAGCGTAGCGTAGCGGGGCAGTGAGTACATCTTGTTCTATCCCGCCAACGTAGTTGGCAGGGACGTGGGAAAATGAAATCACAATTAAAAAAAATGTCAACTGCTTATTCTTCCTTATCATACCTGTCATATATGACCCTACAGTGCCCTTCAGAGTATAAAAGGGAATTGAGGCAAAGATCGCCGTCTTTACTTCCCCCTTTTGTAAAGGGTGTATAGACTGGAGAGATAGGTAACACATGTACGGAGACATGGGTAACACATTTAAGGTATGAGAAACTTCTTATAAATCGATTATAAGGAGGAAGATCATGCCTTGGAAAGAGAGTTCTGCCATGTCTCTGCGTTATGAGTTTGTAACATTTGCTCTTTGTCATAGTTCTAATATACGTGAATTGTGTCGTCGTTTCGAGATAAGTTCGAAGACGGGATATAAGTGGATATCTCGATATATCCAAGAAGATATGAAGGGGCTGAAAGATCGTTCGAAGCGTCCGCATAGTAGTCCTGGAAGAACGGCCGATGAACTCGAGAAGTCGGTGTTGACTGTTCGGGATGCACATCCTGCCTGGGGCGGCCGTAAGATTAGAAGAATTCTCTTGGATAGAGGGTTTTCCCATGTGCCTGCCCCCAGCACGATTACAGATATTCTTAGGCGTCATGGAAAGATCAAACCCGAAGAATCTTCTACACACAAGAAATGGAAAAGGTTTGAACACGAGGCGCCAAATCGTCTTTGGCAGATGGACTTCAAAGGGGATTTCCCTTTGGAGAACGGAAGACGCTGTTATCCTTTGACGGTTCTCGATGACCATTCGCGCTTCTCTATCTGTCTTAAAGCCTGTTGTGACGAGAAAAGGGTCACCGTACAACCTTTGCTGACTGACGTTTTCAGACGATATGGATTGCCTGAATGTATGATAATGGATAACGGGGCACCGTGGGGAGGGAAAGGAGGATATACATTTACACACTTGACCGTCTGGCTGATCCGACTTGGCATTTATGTGGGTTATTCTCGACCTTACCATCCACAGACGATGGGAAAGGATGAACGCTTTCATCGAACATTGAAAGTGGAAGTATTGGCTAATCACCCTTTTCATGACCTTGCGCACTGTCAGAGAAAATTTGATGATTGGAGAGATATCTATAATACGATACGTCCTCATGAGGCACTGGGTATGAAGACACCGGCTAAGTTGTATCACCCAAGTCTTCGCCCGTTCCCGGAAACCCTTGAGCCGATTGAATACGGGCCAGGTGACATCGTAAGAAAGGTTCAATCCAAAGGTGAAATCTTTTACAAAGGACGTGCTTTTAGAGTTGGTGCGGCATTCCATGGGTATCCTATAGCTTTGAGGCATACCGATAAAGATGGTATTATGAACGTAATTTTCTGTCATCAAAATGTTGCTCAAATTAATTTATATGATCCTTAAAATGTGTTACCTATGTCCCCGAACACCCGTTACCCATGTAACCGGTCTATACAAGGAGGAGTGAGGGGGATTTTTTAATTAGGGCAATTCCGTAAAATCTCCCCTGACCCCTCTTTAGTAAAGAGGGGGATATGCAAAGGTCTTTAGCAGTGAAAAAATATTAAGGAGGGGATAATGAAAAAATATGTTTGTGGTGTATGCGGTTATATTTATGATCCGGCCAAGGGAGATAAGGATGGAGGGATTCCCCCAGGCACACCTTTTGAGAAATTGCCGGAAGGTTGGACCTGTCCTGTTTGTGGGGCGGCGAAAAGCGAATTCGCCCCGGAATGAAAGTTCCAATTTCAAATCAAAGCGCTATCTGTGTTGGCTTCGTCGTCGGTTTCCTCAACGTATTATCAATACGCCTCGTTGCCTCCTCCTGGCCCCACAGAAGCGGGACAGTTCAACTAGCAAATCACAGTTTACTGCGTAACTGTAATTCGAGTTTCACTGCCGCCTTGATATCATCTTTGATTTGAAACCGGAAAAAATAAAGATTCTATTAAATAAAAGGTAAATATATGGATAAAATTAAAGAAGCTTTAAATCAGGCTTATATTGGCGAAGCAAAGGCCGCTTTGCGGCTCAAGGTTTATGCGCAAAAGGCTGAAGATGAAGGTTATAAACAAATGGCCCGGCTTTTCCGCGTCATTTCTTTCTCGGAAGAAATTCACGGCACAAGAGCCTTAAGAGTGCTGAGAGAAATCAAAAGCACGGAAGAAAATTTGGCGGCCAGTTTTGAATCGGAGAAAAAAGTTGCGGAAGTTGCTTATGATCAGTTTGTAAAGCTGGCGGAAGAAGAGGGCAACAAAGAAGCTTCTCTGCATTTCAGCCAAAGCCGGGACGTGGAAGAAACTCATGCCAAACTTTATAAACAGGCTATGTCGCACTTTATGGAAGAAAGAGAAACAACTTACTATGTCTGTAAAGTTTGTGGGTATGTCGCCGATGGCATCCTGCCCGATGAATGTCCTGTTTGCGGCGCGAAAAAAGAACAATTTGTCGCTTTCGATAAGTAACTGTACGGCAGCTTTTTAATGCTTGGCTGCATTTTTAATCTATGAGGTGAAAAGATGAAGATTCGTCACGGGATAGTGGTTGCGTTGTTGGTTTTGTGTTTTTTATCGCCCGGCTTTGCAATTTGTAAAGAAAGGCCTCTCTGGGAATTGGGCATAGGTTTGGGGCTGCTCCAGATGCCTGATTATCGGGGCTCGGATGAAAACAGGCTTTATTGGTTCCCCTATCCTTATGTCGTATATCGCGGCGACATTTTTAAAGTAGAAGACCAGAGTATTTCCGGACAGATTT
>DASVJT010000157.1:0-4418 GCA_036385775.1 archaeon | reverse complement strand
TGTAGCTGAGTTTTTCAGACAATCGATCGATGAAGGACACGAGGGGCTTATGGCAAAAGAGCTTAGCGCCGATTACAGCCCAGGGATACGTGGGCGAAAAATGGTGAAGCTCAAGGAAACCCTTGAGAGCCTTGACCTCATCGTCGTCGCCGCTGAGTATGGCCATGGGAGGAAGGCAGGATGGATTACGTCGTTCGAGCTTGCAGCGCGAAACGAGGACAACGAGCAATGGGTGCCAGTCGGGCGCGTCTCGAGCGGTGCCTCAGATGAACAACTTAAAGAGCTGACTGAAGAGATTAAGCCCCTCATCATCAGTGAGCGCGGGCGTATCGTCGACCTTGAACCGCAGGTCGTGCTCGAAGTCAAATTTAATGAGATCCAGAAGAGCCAAAACTATGCTTCAGGTTACGCCCTGCGATTTCCTCGTATCATTAGGATACGAGAGGATAAGGGCCTTGAAGATGTTGAAACGCTCGAGCGCGTTGAATCGTTGTATCGTTTACAGTTCAAACTCAAAGGGAAACCTCAAACTTAAGACTTTTGCGTTCAGTTAACGCTTTTGCTATCCGGGTGGCTTAGAAAGCCTTAAACGTCGAAAGGGTCGGTGAGCGACTTAATATGGTGCTCAGAATGGCATGAAGAGGAAATATGACGCAAAAGCGGTAAGACCGTGCGCTGGCGGCGGACTAGTCGTCGAGGCGTGTTTTAACAAGGGCTTTTCCATGAAAGCGCTCTGTAGGATTTTAGAAGGCATTGCGCAATGTTCGGAGAAGCTTGGGGTCGCACGATTCTTCCATGAGGGGCGTATGTTCACATTGTACAGAAGCGGCAGAGTAGACGTGCACCGGGCCGAATCTGAAATTGAAGCAATCCAGTTAATCGACGACATCAAACCGATGATCGAGGAAGCATTTGTTGATTCAGCACCGTCTTTACTCTGACTTCTTGCAAATGCTCGTCATTTTTTTGTACAATTCTTTGCCCGCTGACGTGAGTTCGACATCGCTGCCACTTTTAACAACGTAGCCTGCTTCAATGAGGCGCTTCAACTCGTTATTAATGACCGCATCTCGAGCGGCGCCAAAAGCGTCGCGATATACTTTTTTTGTCCCCAAGGACATACTCCGCCAGAGCAGGTCGTGCGCAGCGATGTCGATGTCGATTTCCATAGTCAGATTTTTGTGGATTGGAAAGAGTATATCTATAACTGATTAATACTGTCGAATGTCCGGTTTTCGAGATTATTGTCCCGTCTCTTAGGTAAGAGGCCATGAACATGTACACAATTAAGCTCATTCCGATCCAAGGCAAGGAGAAGATGGCAAAACGATTTGGTTCCCAGACTCCGTACGAGGTTAAATCGGATGTTTATGGGTGCTGCGTTAAGCTCCTAACTGACACACAATCGGTCGCAATGCGCTGGGGCCAGAGCTTCTATTTTATGTCACAAAACATTCGGTCGCACGGACGTCTTTATGTCGTTAACGATCCAGAAGAAGAGAAGAATACGGTGTGCTATGACCCGCAGTCAAAGACTGCATTCCTTTTAAACTTCGACTACTATGGCTGGGTCAAGTCGCTTGCGTTGAGCGTTGCAGGAGACGTTCTTGAAGATGAACACGACATCTTCTCCATACACGGCGCATGCCTCGACTATAAAGGGCAAGGGGTGTGCGTTCTTGGGGAATCAGGATCTGGAAAGACGACTCACACCTACGGTTTGTTGAGACACCCGGAGGTGCGCGTCGTTTCAGATGACTGGTTCTTCACGCGGAGTTACGGACGAAACATACTAGCCTACAACTCAGAAAAGAACTTCTACATACGCGCAGATCTCGCTAAGATCTGGAGCGAGTTTAGTTGGCTGGTTGAACACGCGGAGTTTGATGGCGAAGGCCGTGCCGTCGTCGATTTGCGACTAGCAATCGGAAAAGGGCGCATTCTGCCCCTAACAACGCTTACCAAACTAATTATCCTAAAACGCGACACAACTGATTTGGAGTTTGTTCGAGAGCTCACAGCAGCCCAAGCACTGACAATGCTTGAACGGAACAACTATTTCAATCCACATTTTCTAGTAAATACCCCCTTTAAGCGAAGGCTTCGCAAGACGTTTTTTCACGCGCTTCTTCAAAGAGTCTCAGTGTATATAGTGAATACGACGGACGAACCGGATCAGAGTCAGAAGCGCATAAGAAAGATTATCGGATTGTCCTAACTCTTCTGTTCTATGCTTGAGCACTGACCGCGCTGGCTGAGCCTCCAGCAATAATGCGACTGGAGAAGGTGCGAAATGCATAAAATCTAGCACGCGCACCTCCATATCCGGACGACGCTTGAAAATACGCCGTTGGCTTAGCTCTCACCTTGTGATCCGCTCTGCTAACCGGCGAATATCGTAAAACAGATAGCGGGGTTTTACCGCGTAATGCCGTAAAAAAAGAAGAGCGCAGCGTTCTTTGCTGACATTACGTTAGATAACAAAATTTCGAATCACAATTGCTCACAGCAGTTCGAGAGAAGCGACTTTTCTATCGCAATCAGACGCTTGCTGAACTTCAGGAAACTTATTCTTTGTCTCAAAACGTGATACTTGTGCTGTAATTTTTTTAAATTGTATTATTTGATCTCGTATAGACAGGACTGAACATCCTCTCCAAGTTTTCCGATTGCATCTGCCCGGCATCGCTTGCAATGGCGCATCTGTTTTAAGTATTTCGAACATTCGTCCTGCATTTTACGCTTCATCTCTGGTGTGGGCGGCGTAATATCGGCAAACTTGTATTGTGCAATAAGGGGGATAACGTTGAATGTATACACACCCATTTCACCTACCTTTTTTGCAATCTCTGGAATATGCTCGTCGTTGATGCCCGGGATATAGACCGTATTTACTTTCACGATCATATGCCGCTTTACCGCCTCTTCAATGCCTTTTAACTGCTGGGAGAGGAGGATTTTTGCAGCTTCGATCCCCGTATAGCGTTTGCCCTTGTAAGTAACAAACTGGTAGATCTTTGCGCCGATCTCCGGGTCAATGGCGTTAAGGGTGACGGTGATATTGCCCACATCATATTTCTCGAGCAGGTCGATCTTATCGGGGAGCAATAGTCCATTTGTACTGAGGCACTTGATAACATTAGGGTACTGCTCGTGAAGGCGGCGAAGCGTTTCAAAGGTCTCTTCGTTTGCGAGCGGCTCTCCAGGCCCGGCGATCCCTATGACCTTAATGTACTCATATTTGTCAAGTGCTTCTTTAACCAATTCCATAGATTCATCGGGATTGAGAACTTTTGTTGTAACGCCGGGGCGGCTCTCGTTCACACAGTCAAAGTCACGAATACAGTAGTTGCACTGGATATTGCATTTGGGTGCTACCGGAACATGACACCGCCCAAACGAGTGGCACGCTTTTTCGGAAAAGCAGGGATGCTCCTGGATCTTGCGCATCTGTGATGGGTCCCACTGCACTTTACTACCTGCGACATCTGCAATTCTTATTTCATCGGACATAGTCAACACTACTACATGCGTCGTGAATATTTAAATAAGGTTCAATTGTTAGGGCGAGCCACTGCACCCTCCCGCGTTGTTTTATCTTTCTGTTTGAAAGATTGCCTTTATCTCTCAGGCTATCCTCTCCCGACAACCCCGATCAGATGATAATAAATAGGTAGCAGGCAAAAGTCGAGGATTTTGGGCAAAAAAGCAAAAGATGATAAATTAAGCTTCTTAAGTGGCCCTCAGCTGATTTAGGCGATGCTCGCCACGTATTTTTTGAGTTTAGCTTATTTTGTTAACAATTGACGCAATCTGCGCTTATTTTGGTACTCTCTAAGTACTCGGGATCATTTTCGTTGCGAGGTTTTAGCGTAATTTGTTCGCACAGCGCGTTAGAAATAGTATTTTGGTTTTTTATCGCGTCGGCTACCTCGTGACACCAATAGGTATGTCCGAGCAGCGCATCGTAAATCGTGTCATACGTCATCACGACATAGACGCTATTCGCGTCTATAAGCACCGTTTCGGGTCGCGCTTTCATGTTTTCCGTCGAAACAATAACGCCTTTTACCCCGTTGCGCGCGAGCTGTTTTTGGCTGGTGTAGCAGCAAAATGGCATGTGATACCGGTTCCTTAACAGTCTGCGCTCCATTTAATAGTAGCGTGCTCCGTTATCGTCTTTATTTTTAATATTTTTTTTGAGTTTTGTATTGTGGCCTTCTAAACGACACGATTGTCTAATGGGACTTAAGTGCTTATGATCTCACTTCGACGCTTTCAACGCGACCGAAAGCTCACAGCAAAAGGTCATAAACGAGGGGATCAAAAAGAGTGCAGGCGCGTTGCGTGAAACAGGAGGAATAAAATTAGCCACAAATCCTGAAGACTGGCACGCTTTGAGTCTAGAAGAGACGTTC
>DASVJT010000156.1:0-2420 GCA_036385775.1 archaeon | reverse complement strand
TCTTCGTTTGAGTGTGCAAGTGAGATGAAGTTCGTCTCGAATTGCGAAGGAGCCAAGAAAATGCCCTCTTCGCGCATAAAAGCAGCCAAGTTCTTGTACGCGTCAACGTCACTTGTAAGCGCGTCTTGGTAGTTTCTAACTGGTTTTTCGGTAAAAAAGATCTGAAACATCGTGCCAATTCCTTGCACCGTAACACGGATATCAATTTCTTCGAGGAGGTCGACGAGCATCCTCCTAAGGAGGTCACCCAAGCCGTTGACGCGTTTGTAACCCTCCTCGTTGAGCACGTTAAGCGTCGCAATTCCTGCTGTAAGTGAAACTGGATGCCCGCTGAACGTACCTGCGTTAAAAACCCCACCTGATGGAGCAACGCATTCCATAATCTCTTTTTTGCCTCCGAATACCCCAATCGGAAATCCGCCACCAACAATTTTTCCTAGCGTTGTGAGATCAGGAGTGACGTTGTAAAGACACTGAGCACCTCCGATGCACAGCCTGAATCCGGTGATTACCTCGTCAAATATCAGAAGCGTATCGTTCTCTTCAGTGACTTTTCTAACTTCCGTAAGATAGGTCGTCTCCGGCAATACTGGACCGATATTTCCCATCACCGGTTCTATGATAAGGCACGCAGGTTCAGCTTTTTCTAAGACTTCAGATAGGGCCTCGATGTTATTGAACGGGACTTGAAAAGTGTTTTTTATAGCTTCGGCCGGTACCCCGAGTGAGCTCGGAGTGGAGATTGCAGCCGATCCAGCCTTGACGAGCACTGCGTCGTGGGCACCGTGGTAGCCCCCCTCTATTTTTACGATAGTGTCTTTCCCTGTAAACCCACGGGCGGCGCGAATTGCGCTCATCGTAGCCTCAGTTCCCGTTGATACGAATCTAAGCATCTCTATTGAGGGGAGATCTTTTTGAATGCGCTCTGCGAGAGAAATCTCATCCTCAATGGGGGTTCCGTAGTCCCATCCTAGCTTTAGCCGCTGGGTCACTGCCTCCTGCACGGCAGAGTGAGCGTGACCGAGAATGAGTGGGCCGTAGCCCATACAGTAATCAATGTACACGTTTCCGTCCACGTCCCATATTCGCGAATCGCTTGCCTTATTGACGTAAAACGGATAGGGTTCTATTGCCCTTACCGGGCTTGAAACGCCACCAGGCATAAGCTTCAAAGCTTTTTTATATAGCCTCTCAGACCCGTCTGTTTGCATCGCCACCCCTTACTCATAAGCCAGTGTCTTTGCCGCCTCTTTGGCAAAATAGGTAACGATCATGTCTGCTCCGGCTCGCTTGATGGAAAGGAGTGTCTCAAGAATGGCATCGTTAGTCAGATTCCCGTTATCAATCGCCGCGCGCAACATGGCGTACTCCCCGCTAACGCTATATGCGGCGACAGGAACGCCGAAGGTCTGTTTAATTCGATAGATGATATCGAGATAAGGCAATGCGGGCTTAATCATAATAATATCGGCGCCCTCTTCCAGGTCCAGACGCACCTCACGAACCGCTTCGTCGGTATTTGCTGGGTCCATTTGATGAGCGGATCTGTCTCCAAAAGCACATCCTGAATCCACAGCGTCGCGAAACGGTGCGTAGAAGCTCGAGTAGTACTTAGCTGCGTAAGGCATAATCACGACTCCGTCAAACCTTTCCTCATCGAGCTGCGCGCGTATAGCTCCGACCATCCCGTCAATCATTCCCGAAGGTGCGACGATATCGACCCCAGCGCGAGCGTATGAGGTTGCGACACCCTGCAGCATCTCAAGCGTCGGGCCGTTGAGGATCGTACCATCTTCGTTGACGATGCCGCAGTGTCCGTGGCTCGTATATTCACATAGACACACGTCGGCAATGACCGTGGCTGCTGGAACCTGCGTTTTTATCGCACTGATAGTATCTTGGACGATGCCGCTAAGCGCAGCGCTCCCCGTCTCGTCTTTTGAGCGTGGCACCCCGAATACGATGACCGCTGGAACACCGAGTTCCGTGATCGCTTCGGCCTCAGATACTGCCGTTTCGACGGTGTGACGATAAAATCCCGGCAGGGAAGGGATAGCTATAGGTTTTTGTGCATTCTCATCGACAAATAGAGGGCATATCAGATCGCTTGGGAGCAGTGACGTCTCTCGGACCAACTTTCTGACGCCCTTTTTACGAAGCCGTGCGGGTCGCTTGGTCATTTAAACCTCCTGACGTTTGAATAGTTTATGCGCTGAACTCATCAAGTCATAATCGTCGTTAGCGGCTGCCTCTCTGAGTGATGCAGTAAGCTCAAAAAGTAGTTTATTCACGATTGAACCTGTAAGGTCTTCTAGGATCTGTTCGCAATTATTAAGGTCTGCCTCGCATCGTAGACGGTTGTACGCTTTTTCGAGCTCGCGCGCTCTAAGCTCTTCTGCGTTCTGATACAAGCTCGCAAT
>DASVJT010000155.1:0-19427 GCA_036385775.1 archaeon | reverse complement strand
GGATGTGGTCCGCGGAATATGGCTTAGCCGAGCGACGATGCGCAAAATACGTCAGAACCTCTTCTGGGCGCTCGGCTACAACTCGGCAGCCATTCCGATAGCGGCGTTGGGGCTACTCAACCCCATCATCGCCGCGGCGGCCATGTCGCTGAGCTCGCTCTCCGTGGTAGCTAACGCTGCGACCCTCAGGACAGTACGTCTCGAGCCGAGGAGATCTGCCACAGCTAGAGAAAAGAGCGTTGCCGCCCCGGCACCTTCCGAACCGGAGAAGGTAGGCTGAAACTGCAATGGTGAAATTAAGCTCCTAACTTCCGAGCTTAAGAACCTCGAATTAATCGCCACGATGACCGTGCTTTACCGACATAAGCATGTACCTGCTGCCGGCGTCAGTATGAGCCCAAAGGGATAGAAGATGCTGCTGCAAGTGGGGTCGCGAAGGCGTTGTAACCGGTCGCGCATGCGAGATTCTGAATCATCTTCCGGTACGTGCTCCGGGCCGTCTTACAACAGTAACGGTATCGAGCGGAGTGCTCCTCAAAGTATGATATCACCTACCTCTCCAGCTACATCGGTGCCGGCCCCGATGGCGATGCCGACATTGGCCTGCGCGAGTGCATTTTTCTCGATCAATGTTACCTGCCGTGCCTCTTTTACTTTGAAAATCAAATGAGCGACAAAGGGCCCTCAACCGTAGTGAAATAAACCCAAATGTCAAACGTATCGCTTTCACCTATGAACGGGGGAAGTGCAAGCCTTCAACGCAATGCAGCTCTTAAAGACCACCCATCATCCCCGAACCGAAGCCAACGCCCATGTGCTCCTGCATTTCTTGCTGCATTTCGTTGCGCATGGTCGCATTCATTCCGACGCCCATGTAGTGGCCGATGCCGCCACCGTTGTCGTTCTGCGAGTGCACAACGTCCCACATGTGCTGCCACATAGCCTGTTGGAAGGGCGTCTGCCCGACAGCACTGCCTGTAATGACCATTGTGTAGTACGGCATGAGAGGTGAGGTGCCGTATTCGATTGCTGCCCCAGTTCGCGCGCTCGCGTTAAATCCTAACCACGCCGTCGCGTTCTCCTGAACTACGGAGTACCCTTGCCCCAAGAACATGGTTTTCAACGCTCCGAACTGTGCCTGCGCCGTTTGCGTATTATTCCACGCCTGAACGCTGACTGTGTAAGTACCATTATTGTCGCTCACCGTGCCGTTGTAAACGGCCATCCCGGTTTGCGGGCTCGGCTGGAATGAAAACGGCGTCATCATGGTGAAGTTCCGCTCTTGCATCATAGTCGTAAGGTACTGACTCACATTTTGAGAGCTGGGCGGAGATGTAGGCGACGACGTCGTCGGGAACGTGCACCCTGCACCGAGAACAGCTGCGAGCATCACTACCGATAACATCCCTGCTAAAAACGATTTTTTCATGGCAAACCCTCATGAATATCTCATAACTATGTTAGCAATGCACAGCTCTTAGCTTAAGTATTCGGTGCGTTATGCGCGGTCAGCCCGCCCATACGAGCGGCCCACACCATGTGTCATTATATACGCCCATGTCGGTTGGAGAACGTCGTTTTTATCAGGTGAAAGTCTAGCAGCTGCATCGCCGCCTCACTACGGCTCCAGCGGTGATGGTCAACACCGATCTAAGTAAGGCTAACCTGCCCTTGCCGCACGTGCCGCTGACCCACTACCACAAGCTTTTCCCTCTGAGCGAGTACATTAGTTCGTTTTAAAGAAACAAACGCGGAGCTAATCCACAAGGAGATGGCCGCCGGTCCAACGGGGGGCAAAGCTTCACTATTGACCTAAACATGGACTATCAAGACGAAATTTAGACGGGATGGAAAACATGACACAGATAGACATCGACACGCGAGAAGGGCACGTATTAGACGTGGACGCGTGGCGGAGTTTAAACGCGGGGGAACGCAAACAGTGCGATTACACGCGCCGCCTACAGACGACGACTATCAAAGAGCTTTATCAAGCTTACAGCGACTCAAGCGGGAACAATAACCGCGTCAACAACCAAGTCATATTCTTCATTCTCGTCAAGATCGTGGATCCGCACCTTTTCCACGTCTGAACCCCCGGATACTTCCACAAGCTCCGCCTGTGTTACAAGTTTAATGTCGGATCGTTTGACTTTAGTCTTTAATTCATCATTCACCGCGAGCTCTTGCAAGGGTGAAAGCAAAATCACCCGACCTGTTACCTTCGTTAATTCTAGCGCAAATTCAACACTCTTTTGATCAAATTCCACGACTAAAACACGCTTGTCACGAAACTGCTCAGGATGCTCGTAACCATTGAATACACCCTTCCCCACGAATTTCGCAAGGCCTATTACGTTATTTACATTACCTGCAGGGCAAGCGAAGCGTGTTTCACCTAGTTCTATAGGTCCTTTTTTTCCTTCCCGGAAGTTTTTGATCGCCTCGTGGAGCGCATCTGCAGCCAAGTTGGAGCAGTGCATCTTTATAGGAGGTAAACCTTCGAGCTCGTCAGCTACATCTTGCCGAGTTATCTTCATTGCTTCATCTATGGTCTTTCCCTTTGCAATTTCTGTAATCATACTGCTTGTTGCGACTGCTGAACCACAACCGAATGTCTTAAACTTGATATCCTCGATCTTGCCGTCATCGGTGACTTTGATGTAGATGTCCATCAAATCCCCGCACACAGGGTTTCCAACCCGCCCCACAGCAACACCCTTGCCTTCTAGGGTGCCTACATTCCGTGGATTCTTGAAATGATCCAACACCTTCTTTGTATAAGTTGTACTCTTTGACATTACATACCCACCTCTGTCTTTGTAAGTGGCGACATGTCACGTAGTCGTTTCACGATACCCGGCAGCGCTTCGAGGAATTTGTTGATGTCTGCTTCTGTCGTCAACCGTCCCATCGTGATTTCTAACGACCCGTGTGCCTCCTCATGTAACAATCCTAATGAAATCAAGGTATGACTTGGCTCGAGCGTTTGTGACGAACACGCGGACCCAGTTGCAACGGCGATGCCAAGTTCTTTAAAAGAGAGCAAAATCGATTCTCCTTCAATAAAATCAAACCGGAAATGGGCGTTATTCGGAAGTCGGTTTGTCTTATGTCCATTTAGATATGATCTTGGTATGGTTTCTAATACCTTTTTAATGGCTTTGTCTCTAAGCTGCTGCAACCTTTTGCTTTCCTCCGGCAAATACTTTAAAGCCAATTCTGCGGCCTTCGCGAAACCAACGATAGCAGCCACATCCTCAGTTCCGGAACGTAAACCGCGTTCTTGCCCCCCACCAATGATCAGGGGATTCAACAGAATTCCTTTCCGAACGTATAGGGCACCGACACCCCGTGGGCCATAAATATCATTTGACGATAATGTGAGCATATCTATAAAGTCCCGCTGCACATCTATTGGTATCTGGCCTTCTGAAGCGACTGCATCGACATGGAAGACTATTTTTCTTTCACGAGCGATTTTTCCAATCGACATGATTGGTTGAATCGTTCCTATCTCGTTACTGGCGTGTTGGATTGAGATTAAGATCGTATCGGGTCGGATACGCTCTTCGAGTTTATCGAGACGCACGGTACCCGTGTAATCAACGGGGACAATAGATACTTCGAAACCATTCTTTCGTAGGTATTTGGCGATGTTGTGTATTGAAATGTGTTCAACCTCGCTAATAATCAAGTGTTTACCCTTTTGCCTGTTCCGCAAAGCATAACCGATAATCGCAAGGTTATTCGCTTCCGTCGCACCAGAAGTGAAGATAATTTCCTCTGGTTCGCGAGCATTCACAAAATCTGCGATAATCATGCGTGAAGTATCAAGAGCTTCAGAAGACCAGTCACCAATCTCGTGCAACGACGACGCATTTCCATACTTTTCGATCATGTATGGATTCATTGCGGCAATTACTTCAGGCTCTACCGGCTTAGCAGATTGATAGTCGAGGTACACAATTTTTTCTTTTCCTACGAGAAATCACCTCCTAGAAAAAAAATAGCTCATTTAGAACCACATAGTTCCATTTGCTTCAAGAACCAAATCATTTAGTGTTCCCGCACCCACAATTTTTGCACCCGGGATGAGCTCGACCTTGTCCCAGCCAAGCATCTGCTTTGATGCTTCACATACATACACCGTAATGCCCATTTGCATTGTCTGATCGAGCATATCTTTTACACTTGGGAATGACCCCAACTTTATTTCATCAGCTGCTCCAGGTTTTAAAATGCGCAATCCTGCTCCTAGAAAGTAAATCACAGGTTCTAATTCCATTGCCTTCGCCGTTTGTGCAAGCACAAGTGGCGAATATTGGCGCTCTGGATTATCGCTCGTTTGCACGTACAGCAACATCTTTTCATTCTTCATAATCATCTCACCTCTACCTTTTTTTCCTGATTAAGAAACGTAAAATTCCTTCATTGTTCTCGAATTTCACCAGTTCATGGCCAGTCAGCTTCACGAACCGCGAGATATCTTCCTCTGCAGCTGGATCGTCTGCAAGCACCTCAAGTACTTCACCAATCTTGATGCTATCGATGCCTTCCCGTGTTCTAAAAAGGGGGACGGGACAATATAATCCGACCATATCGAGACTTTTTGCGGGTAATTGATCCGCCATGATCATCCATCTCCAGAAACTTACAAGGCGCTTGTTGTATAAGAAAATACTCCGCTTGTTGTATAAGAAAAGACTCCATTCAAATTGAAATCCAAGTGGTAATCTTTTGCTCACTCAATTGCTAACGAAAAACGTTGTCGCCTGATGTGCAAGAGAGGCTGCAGCTGCTGCTGGCAACGGCAACCGTACCCTTTTGGAGATTCACTCAAGCACTTTTTCGCTGCACTAAGCAAATGCCGACTGCAGCTATTCAACGGTTTCACTAGCAAGTTCGACGCTTCTTAGGTTGTCTGCCGTTTTCCTGCGCTCACGGACAATCTTTCAGGAGATAACAGTGGGCTCACCCTGTTCGAGATTACTTAGAGCAGATGCTATAAGGATAGCATCTGCGAACGCAGCCCCTGACCGAGATGTATCAACGAACGTGTACGGAATTCCAAAAAAAGGTGCCCCGTGCCCCTTTCCACCTCCTAAAAAAACAAGAGTTCGAAAAATTAGGTTTCCGATAATCCCATCTGGGGCCACGAGTATATTCGATGATTGCACAGCATCTTCAATTAAGATATTATAGTTCGTCGCGTCGATGCCTACGTTCTGAAGCTGTTTGGTTAGCGCCTCTGCGGTTGCTAACGTTGCGTCAACGGCTCCGGTCCTGCCTTTATCCTCAGATCGACCTCCAGATAAAACACCGACTATGGGAGCCACGCCGAGTGTGTTTAAGAGCCACGCCGTCTTCATAACGAGACGGGTTCGTTCGAATATCGACACGCCTTCATCGATACCGATGGGAAGCAAAAAGAATTGTCGAGCATCAGAGGTTGAGAGCAGTGCAGAGCGGCATATCTTTTTGGCGCCCGTCTGCTGTTTAAGTTCTTGCAGTGTTTTCCGTGCACTGATTGTTCCTCGGACCCCTGCATCGATCGAGCCATCGACAAGCATTTCGACGAGTTTACGCTCAGGATCGGACGTTACTACGACCTCGTGTCCCGCTTCTTCAATATTACCAACGAACACAAGATCAGAAAAGCGTTGTACTTCAGCGACAGCGCGCAATAAGGAAGGATTGTACTCACCAACACCTATGCCGACTCGGCTCTTCGATCGCGCAGCGAGTCGCGTAAACTCCTTTATTATGTCCTGTCCCATCGTGACAATAACAACCAGTTGCTTTTAGACATATGAAATCCTTAATTGCCGATAAATCCTTTTGCATCATTCTGCGAAGCGCGGGGAAGTCGAGAACTGCGCGTCAATACGTATTTAAGTTGCGGCCACAAATCTTGGCTAAACAGACAAAAAGGTGATGAGATGCGTATCGATGACATTAACAAGAAGATCTTATACCTGCTCCAAAAAGATGCACGTATGACGTATAAAGACATTGCTAGAGCCCTTAGTAGGTCAGAATCAACAATACGCGATCGGATCTCTATCATGGAAGACGATGGCGTTATCAAGGGATATTCGGCGGTCATAAACAAAGAGAAAGTCGGCCTCAACTGCAACGCCCGGACTTTTGCACGCATCGACCCAAAAAATCTGGACGGTTGTATTAAAGCGCTTCAAAAAATAGAATCGGTATATCAAATTAACCAGATATCCGGTGATCACAACTTAGAGTTCTCGATTGCTGCCACAGACTACGACCATCTAAGGAGCATATTGAAGGAGGACGTATCCCCTCTCGGAATAACCGATCTAACGATCAACATCATTATGAATTCGGTGAAGGAAGGGGGGCCGATAAAAATCCCGTAGTTTGCAGACAACGTTGCTACATTAATTAATCGTCGGCGCGTTTTTGAATTAATCGTTCGTTTTTAGTGAGAAGAAGCAGTAAACCCGCGCTCAAGCATTTCACGCAAAGTTACTCCAAGCGAAGTAATCGGTTGTCTTATCTGTTTTGTCGTGTCCCTATCTCGTATCGTTACAGTGCCGTTTTCAATTGTTTCATGGTCTATTGTTACCGCAAAAGGCGTTCCAATTTCGTCGTGTCTCCTGTAACGTCGACCGATCGTCCCGGAATCGTCGTATTCCACCAAAAACCCCTCAGCCCGAAGAAGTTGAAAGACCCTCACTGCCTCTTCGTTCAGCGCTTTTACTAAAGAGAAGACTGCAACTTCAATCGGAGCTAAGCCTCGCGGCAAACGCAGTACAATTCTTCGTTCTCCATCTATTGTGTCTTCATCGTAAGCGTGTTCAAGAATCGTGTATATCGTTCGATCGATGCCGAACGATGGTTCGATAACATGCGGAGTTACATACTCGCCTGAAACTTCCAGTGTGGCTGTTTCTACAACATAACCATGTGAATCAATTTCTTGCCCTTCAAACGTGAAAGGCCCAATAGGATCGCTTATCGTCGCTAGATAATCGGCCACCTGCTTGGCTTTTTCTTTATAGCTAGGACCTAAGAAGTCCATTTTTGGACGGACGACGGTTCGCTCCACCGATTTAGGCTTCGTGTATGGCACGAACACCGTCATCTTAAGCCCGCTCTGCCGCTCGTGTTGTTTTAGATCATAATCCGTTCGATCAGCGATTCCAGCTAGTTCAATCCAACCGTGTTGCGTAAGTCCCTCAGCGTCCCAGCAGTCAACCGCGTAATGTGCCATCTCGTCGGGTAAGTGCTGTCTAAACCGAAGTTGCGGTTCTCGTACCCCCACCCGCAGAAAAAACTCCTGACAGCGCGCGACGTAGTAAGCCAAGTATTGATGGGCGATGAGACCCCCGTCGCATGCAGCTTTGACAGTAGTCCTCCCGGTGAAATCCCTAGAAATGAGGTCAATTTCAGCGTCACCTACTTCGTCAAATCGTGGGTGTGTGGCCTTTTTGTCTGGGTGTACAAACACTTCGATTTCCGCTTGGGTGAATTCACGTAATCTGATAACGCCTTGGCGAGGTGATATTTCGTTTCTAAAGGATTTGCCAATCTGCGCGACCCCAAAAGGCAATCTGTCTCTGAAAAACCTTAAAAGCCTCGGAAAGTCAGAAAAGATTCCTTGAGCTGTCTCAGGTCGAAGGTACCCCTTACGCTGGGTTCCGGGCCCTATGTGGGTGGCAAACATTAAGTTGAAGTCACTCACTTCCCCGAGAGGACCTCCACAATCCGGGCATGTAATTCGGTAAAAATCAATGAGTTCTTGGGTCTTCTTTCTCGAAGGGACGCACGCTTGCATAATATCGGGCTCACAGAGATCTATAGGTATCCCCCGGCCCTTAAGATAATCATTCACAACATGATCCGCCCTTAGAGTGACGTGACAATTGACACATTCAACGATAAGGTCCACGAAGTTTGACAAGTGTCCAGAAGCGAGAAACACCTCTTCAACGCTAATGGTTGGTGTGTCAATAGGGAGTGCACCTTCCCCCACGACAAAAATCTCGCGCCATGCGTTTTCGACTTTTTGTTTCAATAGTGTACCCAAGGGACCGTAATCCCACAATCCTGCGACTCCACCGTAAATCTCGTATGATGGCCAGAGGAACCCTCGTCTCTTAGCTAACTCCAAGACCCTTTCTTTTAAGTCGTCGACAGTTTTTTCACGGCTTTCTTCGTGATCCATTGCGATCCTTTTATTCCGAGTAAAATGCGCTAAAAATCATCCGTTTTAATAAAATCGCGCTTCTTCAAGGCCTGCCACACGTACTCCTATATTTCTATTACCCAACGCGACGTGAGTTGCTCGCGAGAGAGTCGAGCCCTCGGGCAAACTGAATAATTCGAAGCCCCCGCTCTATGCATTCAAGCTGCACTTGAATTCGGGCTAAGTCCGTTTCCGTACTCATTTTAGCGGCTAAATTTGAGACGAACTCGGCTATCGTTTCGTCCAAGAGTAAGCTTTGACGTGCGGATGATGCTTGCGCTGCTTGAGCGGATTTCGTCTCAACTGTCGTAGCACGTTCTGTTTTTCTGACAGGTGTTTGCGCCGCTCTGTATGAACAAACAGGACACGTCACTTTGCCTTCATATTTGAATAACGGAGAGTGGCAGGTTTCACAATGGTCTGCTAGCATTTTGCCACCTCGTTCAAGCAACTTTGATATCTGCTCGAGCTCTCGATCTTCTAACGGCATAGTTATTCAGATAGCGATTGTTGTTGAAAAGCTTTATGAAGGGCGCGAAAACGGGCGGCCCAAACAGTGCGACTCTCTCGGCTGATGGGGCTCGCTTATCCACTTTCAAGCTGTAGCAGCACGGTTGAAAACTTCGAGAAGGGCCAGCGCGTGTTTGCTTTGCGGATCTAACTTCAAGGCAATAGTAAGGTCGAATAGGCCTTCGCCGATTTGGTCAAGCGCCAAGAAACACGTACTTCGCACAACATAAAATGAACTTTTAACCAAACCCGTGGAGATACAACGATCAACGCACGTCAAAGCCCCCGTATAGTCGCCTAACGCTATCAGTGAGAGAGCTTTGTTGTTTAACGTCTCAAACAAACCTGCGCATATCGATTCCACTTTATCAAAGCAATCGATTGCTGCTCCAAATTCATCAAGTCTCTGCAAAGCGCAGCCTTTATTGTTAAGTGACTCGAGATACCGCGAGTCCAAGGAGCTTGCTTTGTCAAAGCAACTGATGGCACTCCTATAACGCTCCAAAAAATAGTTGCATAGCCCTTTTTGATTCCACGCGTGGATGTAGCCTGGTCCCAACCGAAGCACCTCATCAAATCGCGCGAGGCTTTCGAGATACTTGCCCGACAGATCTAACGTATAAGCTTGGTAGTAGATCCAATCAACTCGCCTGTCTGCGAGCTTGTTGCTCGCGTAGACATGCGGAGTTGACTTATGCATTTTTACGGTGGCAACGCTCGATATGAGAAAGCACGTGTCGCGAGCAATCGTTCTGAAATCAATAGAAAAACACCGTTCGAGATACTCGTTACCTTGAAAATCTTAAAGAGGCTTTTTCAGCATTTTAAGTCTCTAGCAGAGATCGATTGGGGTTTTATTTTCTAGACGTCTCAAATAACTGTAAAGGTGCTTATCAGATGTAATCACGTCCCGTTCGAAAATATATCGCTGAAGTCTGAGGTCCAAAAGTCGATTCCTAACTTCTTAAAGTCTTTTTCTTTCATTTTATAGACAGGCACGATAAGTGCATTATTCGCGACGTTGCATCCAGTGCAGCCATCGTTACACGAAATCTTTCTTGATCTAGGCACGTATGCCCCTCCTTAACTTGTAACGTACGGACGATCGCCAACCATAAATATGAGCCAGTTCTTCGGATCTTTCAAACGAATAAGCTCATATACGCCCTCGAGCTTGCTACCGAGGAGGGCCACTTTAATCTTGTCCTCTTTCCTTTCGAGCAAGTAGTAGTCCCCTGAATCGAATATCCTAACGGTCCCCGCACCGTATTGGCCCTCCGCAATCTCTCCCTCAAAGCCAATATAATCCAAGTCGTGATCCTCGACGTGCACGGCGAGGCGTTTAACTTTTCGAACTTGGGGGACCTCTTTTGGAATTGCCCAGCTCTTTAACGTTCCGTCCATTTCGAGGCGAAAGTCAAAGTGATGATGCCGAGCGAAATGCTCCTGCACAACAAAACGATTGCGAGGGTAACGCATTATATAATCTATGTGAATAATGCGCAATAAACGCTTGCACGGCGATATTGGGGTGATATGGCTTACACGCGCGCATCCAGTCCGCTTCTAAGCCTCAGCAGATACTTAGCGCCAGAAATCAACGCACGTCGATGCCACCAACTGCTTAGCCTAAGGTCACAGAAGCGCACTTCGTCCTAATAGCCCTATTTTTAGAAACAGAAAGGTATAATAGCGGACGATGCTAAGGGATGATAAAATGTTGGAAGGTTTAAAATGAAGGTAAACGGTGTAAAGATTGACGATACCTACGCAGAGGCATTCCCTGTATCTGTAGCACGCGTCTTAATTACGGCCGCAACAACTGCGCTTGCAGAGACTGCTGCAATCGTTGCGACTGGATTTGCTACTTCAGTCATCGGTTGCAGCGCAGAAGCTGGAATAGATCGTTATGTACAACCACACGAGACTCCCGATGGCAGACCGGGTGTCATAATTATGGTTGTTCATCCGTCTAAGAAACAGATAAAAAACAACCTCATTGAAAGGCTTAGTGAATGCGTTCTCACCGCTGCCACAACCGCTGTGTTCAACGCGTTGGAATCAGAAGAAACGGTGGCGGTGAAGATCCACTTCTTTGGAGACGGATACGAATATCAGACCACAGTCGGCGGTCGAAGCGTGTGGGCAATCCCTATTCTTGAAGGTGAGTTCATCTGCGAAGAGACCTATGGTGTGCAAAAGGGTGTTGCAGGGGGCAATTTCTTCATCTACGGCGAAACGCAAGGTTCGGCGCTCTTGGCCGCTCAAGCTGCAGTTGGCGCAATTAAATCTGTTGATGGGACGATAACCCCATTCCCAGGAGGGATTGTTGCATCCGGGTCTAAAGTTGGTTGTCCAACATACTCGACTTTTATGAAGGCATCCACCCACCATAGGCTTTCTCCGACGCTCAAAGACAAGATCCCTGATTCATACGTACCGGACGGCGTCAAGGCAATTTACGAAATCGTAATTTGTGGTCTCGACGAGGGCGTTATCGCTGAAGCGATGAAGCGGGGCATGCTCGCTGCTGCACATGCAAATGGAGTCAAAGGTATATCAGCCGGGAACTACGGCGGGGAACTTGGACCATTTAAGTTCGACCTTCACGAGATTCTCAGCGATTACGCCGATCCAGAATGATCGTTACGAGTTCCATTTGTCGATAGCAGCCTGTGAAAGCCACAGTCTAACTCGTAACCAAAAGAGATATATCCTCCCTTAACTTAAGAAGGAAGTGGCCCTGCGAGAGCTACAGCTTAGCTTTTAAAGGTAATAGGTGAATTAAATATGGTGAAATTAGGAATCGCGAAAATAGGTAACATCGTCAGCGGTCTGATGACAGATCTACTGCTGGACGAGCGCGCAGACCGTGACGATTTTGAAGCAGTGACCGTCACGAGCGGCACGAAGATGAAAGAAGAAGATGCAGCAAAGGTTGTCGAAGCACTGCTAAAATTTGAACCGGATTTGTGCGTCGTTGTGTCTCCAAACGCAGCGCAACCAGGCCCAACTAAAGCTCGAACTTTATTAAAGGCCGCAGGTAAGAAGGTCGTTGTCATAACAGACTCTGGAAAGCTGAAGGACAAGCTTGAAGAGGAAGGGGGATTCGGATATATCCTCATCAACGCCGATGCGATGATAGGCGCACGAAGAGAATGGCTAGACCCTATAGAGATGGCCATTTACAACGCAGACTTAATGAAGGTCCTTGCAGCAACTGGCACCTTTAGAGTGCTCCACACAGCGCTTGACACTTGTCTTACCGCTATTAAAGAAGGCAAAGAATGCGAGCTACCCAAGATTGTAATGACTGCAGAAAAGGCGACTATCAATGAGTTCAGCAACCCCTACGCACGGGCAAAAGCGATCGCCGCGTACGAAATGGCAGCAAAAGTCGCTGACGTCAACGTTAAAGCTTGCTTCATGACAAAAGAGTGGGAAAAGTATGTGCCCCTCACAGCAGCGTCTCACGATATGATGCGCACCGCAGCCAAACTCGTAGACGAAGCGCGCGAAATGGAAAAGGCTTGTGACAGTGTAAAAAGAGCGCCTCACTCGAGAGACGGCGTCATACTTAGTAAGACTAAACTCATATCGAAACCAGAGTAATAGTAATATCTATTGCTCTTCTTTTTTTCTTTTTTTAACAAGCGAATTAGCAAACGCTACGCCGTTGTCAATAGCTTGTCAAAAAAAACGTTCATCTGCAAAAGAGTTAATCGAGGATGAATGGACTGACGTAAAGACCATCGATCCGTATGAGGCGCTTTATCGAATCCGCTTTAAATGGGATTCTCCATGCTTTTTCCGTGCTATCCCATTGAGCCCCCGGAACTAGTTTTAAATTGGCTTCTATCTCGCGCGCATCCCCAATTATCTTGATCCATTTCTTATTGCGTGTGCCTACTGCCCACGTGTTTTGAGAAGAAGTATTTAAACTCTGCACAGTAGGATGGAGCACAACGCCATTGGCCCTAAGGCTTTCAAAAGATTCTCGATTGACGGGAAATCGCCACACCCTCGTCTCCTCATCCCAGTGACCGCCCTTAATTTCACTCAGCCTATGACTTGCGCTAAGGGAACTTCCACGGACTATTAAAGTCGTGGAATCCTCGTCAAGTTCGCAAAGAAGTCCAGTCTCAGCGTGATTGTATTCGCGTTGTTGCTTCTTTGTCGCGTTTCTCTTGGATTCAAGATGGGGGCCGTTTTCTCGGCTATCGCTAGTCCTCTCAATCTGGCTTTCTTGTGAAGTGTTAAGCGTTTTTAGGGCGATCTTTGCGTGTAATTTCACGTCGTCGAACGCATTCTGTGTCGCAGCTTGCATTAAAACATCGCGAGCTGACGAGTCCGCAGCGCCTGAAGCAAGGGCAACCGCTTCCAGTGCATCAACTGCTTTGAATCGCTGGTGCTCGTTTTCGTCATTTAATGCCTTTAAAAGTACGTCAACTCTTCTATATCGAGTAAGGCGTTCAAAGTCGTATTCACCCATTTTATCACTCGCGATTCTTCTTCTGTCTTAATTGCACGGGAGTAAAATATAAATATTTACCTAAACGGTGCACGCAATACGTTCATAGGCCATCTAAAAGGCCTAGAACACTATGCTGGATACCAAATCTTTTAGTGACCTCTAAATCGGTGTAGTTAACTTAAAAGGCGCACACGTAAGGCGCTCATTTGCGGCTCGAATTAGCTAGATTATCCACATCAGCGTTCGCTGCAAGTCTTTTATGCGACGCTTCGGTTTTATAGTTCGGGGGGGTCCACTCATCCTTTTCGATTGCACGCATTTGTTCGCACTTTGCCTTGGCGGCTTTTAAAGCCCCGCGCCACGAACCATAGTCTTGGATAGCCTTGTTGTAAACTTCAGGATATTCCATTTCAGCACTTATTGCAGTCATATCAAAACGATTTCGATATAACGCAATAATGTCATCCATGATGTCAAAATTCAGCGCGGCTTCGAGTGCTCTATCGAGAGTCCCGTAAATTAACTCAGCTACTAGGGTCAATTTAGGATTGTCGTATAATCCATCTACGCCTAGCTGCCTTATCTTCTCTCTTATAAATTTCTCAAGATCCGCATCAGACATTGAACTATAACAAGATGCATGAGTATAGAAGCATTACGGTGTTTAACACGTATTTGTTCCTTGTTACGCGTTCAAACTTGACTTTCCGACTGACTAATAAAGCGATTCGTTACTCACTGTCGCTTGTATACACTCTGGCCGATTCTAAAGCTTCAATAAGTTGATCAAGGGTCGCGCGCGTCAATTGTATTGCAAAGCCGCCCTTAGTTGGATACTTCTCGGTGCCTCGCTGCAACCACTTCCGTATACCCAGTACTTTAACGTCATCTTCTCCCTCAGAGATACTAATCTTCAATGATACACTTTTTGAACTCTCTATCTCGACGCCCCACAATTCTTTCCATTCCATAGATCCCTCCTTGCCCTGCTGCGATTATAATACTTTACGGTTCAGCTTTCCCGATAACGCCCTCAAGTAGTTTCACTAGATCGTGCTCTTTGACCGGCTTAAAGTCAGATGCTGAACCGCTTTGGCACAAGCGCTTGTATATCCTTACAGCTGTGGGCTCATTCAAATTAGCCCTAGCTAAAACAGACTTGTTATAAAAGATATCGCGCGGCGTTCCGGTCGCGATAACTTGACCTTCAGCAATAACATAAATTCGATCCGCTATCCTCGCTGCAAGGTCCATATCGTGAGTGGCAATCACAATACTAATTCGAGAGTCTGTTTTCAGTTCAAACAAAACGGATTCGATCTGGCTAGAGTGAAACGGGTCCAGGTCGCTAGTCGGCTCATCTGCAACGATTACTTCAGGATTCATCGCGAGAACTCCTGCAATCGCAACAAGTCTCTTTTCGCCTTTGCTCAAGTAGTAAGGTATTCTGTTAGTTAAATGCGCAGCGCCGATGCGCTCTAGGGCACTTATTGCAGCTAGTCGCGCCGCGTCAGCTGTCAGCCCCTTGTTGAGGGGTCCAAACATCACGTCATCTAAAACAGTCGGCGCAAAGACTTGGCTATCTGAATCTTGAAACACTAAACCCACTTCAGTAATGACGCCTGTCTTCTGAGTGACCTCGTGACCCAACACGACTAAGCGTCCAACTTTGGGCTTAACGAGTCCGTTCAAATGTTCTACTAGGGTGCTTTTTCCCGCGCCGTTTGCCCCACATATGACAACTATCTCACCTTTGAACAGTGAAAAACAAACGTTATGTAGAGAACTCGTTCCATCGGGGTAAACATGCTCAAGACAGTCGACATGGATCAGTTCATCTTCTTCGAGTTCTCGAAATTCGCAGGCGCTTAGCTGCTCATCATTGGACATCTCCTAGAAATACCTCCCAAAAGAATAAGAGAATATAGAAAGCAAAACAGCAACAAAAATAAACGCGTATCCTCCTGCAGATGGCCTTGGCACGTAGTAAGAGGAGGCGAGTTTTCCCTGATATCCTCTCGATTGCATCGCTTTTGCGACGTGGTCAGCTTTATCGAATGACCTAATAAATGCGAGAGCAAAAACCGATCCATAGAACTTGCCATGCTTTCTAATACCTGATAGTTTAAGGCCTCCCCGGCTTTTCATCGCGATCACCATTAACTGTAGCCCCTCCAAAGTCAAAAAAAGGAACCTATACGTAAGTAACGCTATTTGGCTCAAGGGGTATGGCAAGACCTTCGAGATCATATGTGTCAGATAGTTGTATTTAGTTGTCATTAACAAAACTAAGCTGTAGGTAACACCAATCAGCGTTTTAACTATCAGTGTCACGAAAAGTGCCACGCCCTCTAACGAGAGGTGTATTGGGCCATAGCTTACCAAATCTGATCCTGGGACACTCCAAATAAGCAGGAACGTAATGCTTGCAACGAAAAAAACAGGCAAAGTCCACCAGTAGAGAAGGCGTACTATCGGTAGCTCTGACGCCCAATAGAGACAAACTACGGCAAACAGTATCATCAGCAAGAGGCGAAGGTCTGTTATCACCGTTATATCAAAAACCACAACTGGAAGTAAGATAATCTTCGTCCAAGGACTAATTTCGTGGACGTGGCTCTTCCCAAACTCAGAGTAATGGGTAATCAAACCAAGATCTGGGAGATGCTTCTCAAATCCAATGTTTGTCATCAAAGCCCCTCAAGCATGCACGATATGCGTTGACACACGCAACTATTATTAGCGCGATGCGCATAAAGTCTTCTAAAGTAGATATGTCGGAGCTCACTAACGCTCGAACTGCTTACGATCTTTGAAAAGTAAAAAAAGCTTTATAACGCTATACAAGCTGCTTCCTAAAAAACCGATTTATGCGTGCGTTTTATATCGGCCGTTTTCAGCCATATCACCTAGGACATCAAGAGATCTTGGAAAAAATAGCTCGCGAATGCGAGGAGATCATTGTTGGCGTCGGTAGTGCGCAGCTCAGCCATACTTTTTCAGATCCGTTTACGGCTGGTGAACGGATTTCGATGATTATGCGCTCGCTAGCTGATATCAATGTCTTGTTTTATGTGATACCGATTGAAGATATACGCAGAAACGCGATATGGGTTTCTCACGTATTGACAATGACCCCTCCTTTCAACGTCGTCTACACAAACAATCCTTACGTAGTGCGACTGTTCAATGAAGCAGGGTTCGACGTCAGGTCTTCTCCGCTCTATCAACGAGAAAAATACTCAGGATCAGAGATTCGAAGGAGAATGCTCAATGACGAACCGTGGGAGCAACTTGTTCCACACGTGGTAGCGGACATTATTAGCCAAATAGACGGTGTCAACAGGCTGAAGGAAGTTTCTAGAAAGGATAGCCACCATTTTGATTTAGCAAACAAGCATCAATAGAGCCAAAGCAGCGCAGAAGCAAGTGTTCTTAGATATAGCCTAACATATGAACTAGTGCTGCGATGATCAATGACACCCCCGCACAGATTAAGACAACGGACGCCCAAGCGCTACGATATCTTCCATGCGCGCTTGATGTAAAGCCCCTCTTGTCAGTAGTTGGTTTAGAAGAAGACATGTGTTTTTATAAGGCAGAGACTTTTTTTCACGTACTTTTACTCGCTACATACATTTAACCGCAGCTACTTTTCCATCGTGAAACACGTTAATTGTTATATAATCTCTAAAAATTCAAGGTAGTTACGAATATTAAAGAATCTATACTGTCTTACGTCTGCTTATTATCCGCGCGGCAACTGCTGCTTTGAGAGATTTATCTTAAAGTGACATTTATCAAACGGACAACGTAGTCTTTACCAACGTGATCCCATTTGTAGTTGTATTTGTATTGCGGAAACTTGTTTTCTAGTTCTTTCAGCTCGTTGAGGCGTACATCCAAACAGTGCACTGATCTACATACGAACAAAAACCGCCACTTCGGAAGCGCTTTTGGATCGTCAATATACTTCACCATGTCATATCCATCGCATGTTGGTAAGTATCGAGAGAGTATTACGACGATTTTTTTTTCTAGAGCGGACGTCGATATAATTTTCGTCGATTAACAAATTTGAGTTTTATCAAAAAACGAACCAGGCAATGGGACCGGTCTTCGTCCTCAGTTTCGACCAATTTTCTTTTACATTTCCTCGATCGTAAATGCAAATTGTATAATCCTTACGGCGGAATTTTGTTATCAAATGTGCGCTCAGTCCCCTTGGTTTCGAACACGCAGCTAGTCGCATTTTGTGCTTTTACATCATATATAGTTCCGTCAACTGCCGCGAGTTTTTATAGTTATGTAACTATATTTACATATAATGCATCTAAGTCGAAACGACGAAGATATCCTTGCTGGCGAATTGGGAGCCGTGAAACAAAAAGCGATGGAGATCTTAGTCGCTCTCGGCGATATCTACGGGGCTGAACGACTTGTCCCAATAAAGAGCGCGCAGATCGCTGGTGTGTCATATAAAACCATCGGCGATGCTGGCCTTGAATACTTGACAGATTTAACTGGAAGCGTTACCGTCCCAACAATGCTTAATCCAATGGGGATGGATCGATACAAATGGCGACAAATGGGAATCGACGAGTCGTTTGTTGAAAAACAGCAGGCTATTATCAGAAAATATGAGCTGCTCGGAATCGATGCCCAATGCACTTGCACGCCTTATTATGTGAATGCTCCACGTAGAGGATCCCATTTGAGCTGGTCCGAGTCATCCGCTGTTTCTTATGCAAACTCGGTTCTCGGTGCGCGCACTAATCGTGAGGGGGGGCCAAGTGCACTTGCTGCTGCACTAGTAGGAAAAACGCCCGAATACGGCTATCACCTCGATAAGAACAGAGCCCCAGACATAACAATAAAAATAGATTTTCCTCTAAAAGGGGCCGATTTTGGCGCGCTCGGATACGTAGTTGGGAAGATTATCCATTCACGAGTACCTCAGTTTTCCTTTGCTACGCAACCGAACGATGATGAGCTGAAAGCTCTGGGTGCCGGCATGGCCGCCACAGGGGCTGTGGCCCTTTACTATTCGGAAAAAAGAGCAAATCCAAGCGAAACACTTGAACTAAGTCGTTCAGACCTTGACATTTATTCATCGAGCGACCCTGACGTCGTTGTGTTAGGGTGTCCGCACTGTTCACGTTCAGAGCTTACAGAGATCGCACGGCTTTTAGATGGACACACCGTCGAACGACCTCTCTGGATTTGCACTTCACGGTTCGTGGCGGATCGTTGCAGGTCATTAATCACTCGCATTGAAGAAACTGGCGCCAACGTAATATGCGACACGTGCATGATTGTATCGCCAGCGTTTGAAAAACGACGCCTGATGGTTAATTCAGGAAAAGCTCTTGAATATGGACCAAGCTTGTGTAATTCACATACAGTGATGGGGACGACCGCGGACTGTATCAATATCGCGTGTAACGCGTAAAGAACTTAAAGATAGCAGCGTTTTCTATGCTTAAACGCATCAAAGGCCGGATAATATCAAAAGGAATTGGCGAAGGGGATGCTGTGGTAACGAGTCAACCACTCTCATTCTTGGGTGGTGTGGATCCCAAACGAGGAGTTATCATCGATTTAAAGCACGAATTGTACGGTGTTTCAATCGTGGGAACTGTTCTTGCTTTTCCGCAAGGCAAAGGATCAACAGTAGGATCTTATGTGATATATCAACTCAAAAGAAACGGGAAAGCGCCGGCCGCGATCATTAACGGTTCAAGCGAAACGATTATTGCCGTTGGAGCGATCATCTCGAACATCCCCCTTATCGACAGACTTGATATCGACCCGATAGATGCCATTAACCCGGGATCACACGTACTCGTAAATTGCGTTGACGGCTTCATAGAGGTAGAAACTTGAACGAACTCGTCAACTTGGACCAAATAAATATTGTATTTCACGTTTATGAGATTCAAACGAGTGGGCCAGTTATCAGATATTACGGTGAACCACTGGTTGACAGCAAGACGCTTTTAGCGTCTCTTTGGAATGACTTCGCAGACAAGGGTTACGAGCTGGAACTGAAGCGCGAACACGGTGAATTTGTTCTCTTAGCGATTCCTGTCAGCAACACCGATGATAAGAAGCATGTCAACGTTATTCTGGCAATCGCTACCGCTTTTGCCATTACGCTTACCGGTGCAGTTCTTTTTTACGGCGTCGACCCGATTACAGACCCGTTACTTATCTATA